>NZ_AUTP01000279.1:0-2283 GCF_000498075.1 Pseudoalteromonas sp. TAB23 | reverse complement strand
ACCTCGTTTGGTGGTCAGCAATTATTAAATGGTGACTTTGGTACTAAAGCTTTCCAAGTTGGTGCCAATGCTAATGAAACAATTAACGTATCATTGAACAACATAGCTGCAGATAATCTAGGTCAGAATGCAATTAAAGGTGGTGGCACTGTATTCAATAATACGGTAGCCNTTTATCTGGTCCAAAAGGTAATACAACTGAAGATTTAAGTCTCATAAATGCCCAGGAAACAGCAGACGCAATCAATGCAGCGGCAACTGGTATAAAAGCTCAAACATCAGTGACAGCAACAATTACAGCGTTGTCATCAGCTGATACGGGCACACTGACTGTTGGTGAGAAAACTTTTGATTTATCATCATATAACGGAAGCGCGTCTGATTTAGCATCTGACCTTGGTAAAGCTGGGATAAACGCAACGTATGACGCTGATGCTGGTAGCATATTAATTGAAGAAACTGACGTAGCAGGTGTATTACTGGTTGGTGATGGTGCAAGTACTGCTGCATTAAACGGTACAGTTGGTAGTGCAACCGGTGCTGTAGTGAACTCTCAGGTTAATCTGACGTCATCAGATAAGTTTACTGTTGGTGCTACCGGTGGTGAGATAGCAACCGTAGGTAACTCTACATTAGATCAGGTTGCAGAGATAGACATTAAAACAGCTTTAGGTGCACAAAACTCAATTACTGTGATAGATGCTGCATTAGCAAATATTGATGAAAATCGTGCTGATTTGGGTGCTGCTCAAAATCGTTTTGGCCATACAATTAGTAATTTAGCAAATATTGCGGAGAATGTTTCTGCATCACGTAGTCGTATTCAAGATACAGATTTTGCAACTGAAACAGCACAGATGACAAAAAACCAAATATTACAACAAGCGGGTACGTCTATACTTTCGCAAGCGAATCAAATTCCACAAGCAGCAATTAGTTTATTAGGTGGCTAATTACTGGTTTAATGTATAACTGGCTACATAAACGCACTTTAAATTAAGTGCGTTTTTTGTTTTTAGGTGGTTGAAATCACTAAAAGCATAATATTTAAATTGTATTTTAAACTCATTTAAAATAACTAATCTTTTAAAACAGTCGGTTAGGTTTTTTTAAACAGATAAACTAATTTATTTCTAAAATACTTCTAAAGATAATTTACCTCCTGCCGTTAACTTAATCAGTACGGAGCTGAGCATACAATTGTGACAGCTCTTGGTTAAATTAAAATAGCAACATTACGAAAGTAATCAGGAGTTTTATTATGATTTCAGTAAACACAAATGTATCTTCACTAAATGCTCAACGTAACCTATCTCAATCAGGTTCTGACTTAGCAACTTCTATGGAACGTCTATCATCGGGTATGCGTATTAATAGTGCAAAAGATGATGCGGCCGGTCTTCAAATATCAAACCGTTTAACATCACAAGTAAATGGCTTAGCGGTAGCGCAACGTAATGCTAACGATGGTATCTCAATGGCACAGACTGCTGAAGGTGCGATGCAAGAATCGACTAGTATTTTACAACGTATGCGTGAATTAGCACTGCAATCATCGAATGGCTCAAACTCTACTGAAGACAGAGAATCACTTCAAAAAGAAGTATCTGCATTGCAAACAGAGTTAACCCGTATAGCTGAAACTACCTCGTTTGGTGGTCAGCAATTATTAAATGGTGACTTTGGTACTAAAGCTTTCCAAGTTGGTGCCAATGCTAATGAAACAATTAACGTATCATTGAACAACATAGCTGCAGATAATCTAGGTCAGAATGCAATTAAAGGTGGTGGCACTGTATTCAATAATACGGTAGCCNTTTATCTGGTCCAAAAGGTAATACAACTGAAGATTTAAGTCTCATAAATGCCCAGGAAACAGCAGACGCAATCAATGCAGCGGCAACTGGTATAAAAGCTCAAACATCAGTGACAGCAACAATTACAGCGTTGTCATCAGCTGATACGGGCACACTGACTGTTGGTGAGAAAACTTTTGATTTATCATCATATAACGGAAGCGCGTCTGATTTAGCATCTGACCTTGGTAAAGCTGGGATAAACGCAACGTATGACGCTGATGCTGGTAGCATATTAATTGAAGAAACTGACGTAGCAGGTGTATTACTGGTTGGTGATGGTGCAAGTACTGCTGCATTAAACGGTACAGTTGGTAGTGCAACCGGTGCTGTAGTGAACTCTCAGGTTAATCTGACGTCATCAGATAAGTTTACTGTTGGTGCTACCGGTGGTGAGATAGCAACCGTAGGTAACTCTACATTAGAT
>NZ_AUTP01000278.1:0-18991 GCF_000498075.1 Pseudoalteromonas sp. TAB23 | reverse complement strand
AAGCCTCTGCAACCGATGATGCGGGTAACACCACCACTATTACGACTGCTGATGTAGATGCTTCAACCCCAGTACTAAATGCGGTAGTTGACTTTGCTACTGGTGAGGGCGATTTACCAATAATTAGTGGTACGACCGACCAAGCACCAGGCACTGAAGTGCTAGTTAAAGTGGTAGATAGCGAAAATGTAGTACAAGAGCTTACGGCTATAGTTCAAGCCGATAATACCTGGGCTGTGCAGGTTCCTCAATCATTAGCTGAAGGTACATTTAGCGTAACAGTTGACGTGTTAAGTGAGGTCGGTATTACTACCACGCAACTACTTACCGGAGTGGTGGATACAATATCGCCAACACTTGGCTTACAGGTTATTGGCACAACATCAGACTCCACGCCAATAATCCAAGGTACCAGTGATTTAATTAATGGTGTTGTTGAAATACAACTAGATGGCGGCACTGTACTAACTACTACAGTTGATGCTTTGGGAATATTTACACTTGAAGTTGATGCATTATCTGAAGGGCAGCACGTTGCTAATGTGAGTATTACTGATGATGCAGGAAACGTAGTTACCGATACTCTCGAGTTTGTAGTGGATACACTAGTACCAGTGGTTGATATTTTACCATTGACTATTAGCGATACCGATATATTAACTATTTCAGGCAGTTCTGAAGAGCCTGAGGGTACAGACATTGACGTAACTGTTATTGGTAGTAATGGTGATGAAACAGTATTTGATGCTGTAGTTGGAAGTGATGGTACTTGGTCTTTAGTAACAACTAGCTTACCAGATGGTATATACACTGTTTACGCAAATATTACTGATGCTGCGGGCAATGTAGGCGAGTCTGTTACAGAACAAGTAACTATAGATACCATTCCACCAGTGTTAGAAATAGATGCGTTTGGAGTACTTAATACCCTAACACCAACAATTACAGGCTCCAGCGATGAGGAAGTAGGAAGTTTAATTACAGTGAATATCACTGACTCAACAGCCGCAGTACAAACAGTTACTACTACTGTTCTTGGAGATGGTACTTGGTCTGTCATTGCTCCTTTATTACCTGAAGGAGAAATTACAGTTGAGGCCATAAGTACCGATAGCGCTGGCAATACAACCACTGTAAATCAAATAGGTACTGTCAGTACAACCCTGCCAAGTTTGTTGATAAACCCAATAATTGATACAAGCGATACAACACCTACCATTAGCGGCACAACAGATGTATTAAATGGCAATGTAGAAGTCGTTATTACTGATAGCAGTGGTACCACAACAACCTATAACACCACGGCTATAGCAGGTATATGGAGTTTAATACCTACAGTACCGTTAGCAGAGGGTGCTTTTACAGTCGATGCCACTGTAGAAAACTTATCACTTACGAGTAGTACAAGTCTTGATGGCATTGTTGATTTAACACCACCAACAGTTGAAGTTGATCAATTACCTGTAACCAATAACCCGCTACCGACGATAACAGGTATAAGTGATGCACCAGCAGGTACCAATGTGAGTGTTGTTATTACTGATGCTAATAACGATTCACAAACTATTACCGCTCAAGTTGCAGGCAATGGCACATGGTCAGTAACAGCTACTACCGCACTGAGTGAAGGTAGTTTTAGCGCTACTGCGACAGTGAGTGACGCTGCAGGTAACTCATCAAGCGATACAATGGTGTCAAGCACAGACTACACTGCACCAACTATAGTGATAGACCCAATTACAGTAGGGCAAGATACAACGCCTACCATTACAGGCTCTGTAACCGGAAGCTATGCAGGTGCGGCTGTAATAGTTATGTTTACCGATTCTGCAGGTGCCACTCACAATGTTCAAACAACAGTTGAGCCTGATGGAACTTGGAGCGTGACCTCTACAGAAGTACTTCCTGAGGGTAACTACAGCGTTGATGTAAGCATTGCTGATGGTGCAGGTAATATCGGAGAAGGATCAGCAAGCAGTGCCGTTGATTCAGGAATCACAATCGATTCAGGATTGGTACTAACTATAGATCAAAACCCAGTTATAACAGGTACAGCCGCTCCTGGTGAGTCTGTAACTGTTACCTTTAGTGGCGCTACAGAGGCAACGGAAACAGTAACTGCTGATGCATCTGGTGAGTGGAGCGTAACAGCTAATGCTACCTTAGCTGATGGGGCTTATACTGTAACAGCGGTAGCAACTGATACATCAGGTAATACAACTTCAAGCGGTAGTATATCTGGATTGGTTATTGATACTACACCACCTATAGTAAATGATTTTGAAGTTGATTATTTACTCGGTGGTATTACAGGACTTATAAAAATAGCTGTTATAGGTTTTCATGGCACTACAGATGCAGAGCCTGGTACCACAGTTACTTTAGATAACTCGCTACTATTAGGTATAAGCGTTGGAAACGAAACAACGACAGTTCAAAGCGACGGAAGTTGGGCTTTCACAAGTGTGGATATAGATCTTTTAGCTTTACTAGGTAACGGCTTAAAAGATGTCAGAATTACATTTGAAGACGAAGCTGGTAATACCACAACTATTGATGGTGAAGGTACTGAAGTTGCTAGTATATCAACAGCAGGTTCAGCATCTAGCGACACAATCCCTGCATCATTTAGCGAAGAGTCGGCTCTAGGCGATACAATTCCTAATGAAGTTTCAAGCAGCAACGTATTAAGCACTGAAACAATTGATTTAGGTAACTTGAGTGGTCTATCAACACCTGAGCAAACGGTGCAAATGAGTTCGGCAGAACCGCTTAATATTAATGACGTAATCATTAGCGAAGATGCAGAGCAGCTTATAGCGCTAAATACACTGGTTGAAGACGAAGGCTCTGCAATTGCTTATACCCCAGCCCAAAGCGGGGGAAGCATTGATACAGCAGCACCTGCGGTTGATGTACAAAATCAATCGGAGGAAATGATTAAACACTTAATTGAAAGTAGTAATAATCAAACGGATATTTAATATTAATAGAGCCCTCTTAATTATTTATTAAGGGGGCTTACATTATTAAGAAAATTGATATTATTTATAACGAAATTTAAGAATAAAGGACATTAAAAAAGCCTTATTGATTTATCAATAAGGCTTTTTTAATGTAAAATTTTGGGCTTAAGCTTTTAAATTACGAACCAGTTTACTCTCGGTATTTACAGACTTACCGGCTTGGTCGTAGGTCATTGACGTTGGTGCGCCAATTAATATCTCTTTTAATTGTTTAACGCTTAGTTGCGCTTGGCGAGCAGCATGAGCATTAACATTATTTTGTTTTTGGCATTGCGCAAGTTGAGTTTTAACTTGGCTTATTAGCTCAGATATTTCAGGGTTTTGTGTATCGTTACTGGCAATTAGCTTACTCAGCTCTTTATCAAGAGTGCTTAACTTAGTTAAAAAAGACATTTTTTGTTGGGTAATTTCTTTTAAACCAGCACCACGTCGTGAGGCAATAGCAGTAAGCTCGTCGTTTAATAGCGTATGCAAAGAATCTAAACAACTTACTTGTTGGTTTAGTTTTACGCTAATTAAACTATTATGATCAGCCATACACGTTAAACTCAAAATCAGCTAAATTTTTAGCAAGCTTTTCACTGTCCACTTGATATTTACCTTCGGTAATTGCTTTTTTAAGCTCAGCAACTTTATCGCTATCAAAGCCAGACGATTGCTGTGCTTTATCTTGAAGCGTTTTTAATTGCTGCGCTTGCGGCGTCAAGCTTACAGAGTCACTTGCTGCTTTAGGCGAAGGAGTCTGCGTCGCTTGTGTATTTGCGTTATCTTTTTTTAAATCAACTTGTTGTTGCTTTGCATTTGTTAACGCATTAGCTTGTTGATTACTGCCATTAACTTGATTAACCATAATAATAAACCCGTATATTACCCAACTTATGCCATGTTATCGGCATATACGTAGGATACTTTAGTATAAATCTAAATTAAATATTCACCTGAACAGACTCTACACCATCTACTCGCGCATTTAAAACTTTACCTGATTTTTTGTTTTTTATTTGTATCTGTTCGCCCAAAGTACCGTCTTCTAAAGCAATACCTGTGGTTTTAATTCTAAGGCCTCTAAGGTTAGCGTAAATATTAACAGAGTCACCTTTACACACCATACAAATTTGGTTTAGTAATACTGGCATACCACTTCTAATATTTCGTTTACTTCTGCTGCCTATTAGCATTGTAGGGTCATCTAAGTACTGAATTCGTACAAAGTGAGTTGGTTTCATTTCAATACTTAAATGCGATTTAGTTATTACTTCACCACGAGTTAAATTAGCAGTGGCAACAACAACTGGAGCCATTTCAACAACTCTTACATGAACGTATTGAGTCCACGTTTGCGCATCATTGCATTTGGCTTGTAAGGTTACTTGGCGGTTGAATGGTGGCTCATCGGATGTTGATAATTCAAGCTCAGTATTACAGACACGATCAGGAATGCGACTATCTAAAGGCAGTGCACTTAATTGAGTATTAGTATTTTGCAATGTACCAATCTGCTTAGCTATATAAGCAACGGCCATGTCTTGTAATAAATCCTTACTAAACACTTTAGCTTGCAAAGGGAATACAAAGCACAAGCTAGTAACAAAATAAAAAACACTGTATCTTCTGATTTTTTTTAACAAACTCATAATGTTTCGACTATGCTTATGGTTTCAAACAGGGTATAAATATTTTGCGTCAAAAAGTAGACGCACCCGCGATGTTATGTAGCTTTATAAATAGAAAGCAATTATCGTTCCGTATTATTTGTTTTCTTTAGGAGATTTGAATGGCAGGCATTTTAGACTCAGTAAACCAACGCACACAGTTGGTTGGGCAGAACCGCCTAGAATTACTTTTATTTAAGCTCAGAGGGCGTCAGCGTTTTGGTATTAATGTATTTAAAGTGAGAGAAGTGCTGCAATGCCCTCCACTAACAAGCATGCCAAAATCTAATCCGTATATTCGTGGTGTTGCACATATTCGTGGTCAAACCATTTCGGTTATTGATTTATCAATGGCTGTAGGTGGGCGCCCAATCGACAACATTAAAGACAGCTTCATAATCATTGCTGAATACAATCGCTCTGTGCAAGGGTTTTTAGTGGGCGGAGTTGAACGTATTGTAAATATGAATTGGGAAAAAATAATGCCACCGCCATCAGGCGCCGGACGTTATTCATATTTAACGGCAGTGACCGAAATCGAAAATGAATTAGTCGAAATTCTCGATGTAGAAAAAATTCTCAACGAAATTTGCCCAGTAAACACAGAAGTAAGTGCTGAAGTTGCACAAAGTGGCGATATTCAAAAAGATTTAGGCGAACGTATCGTATTTATTGCAGACGACTCTGCTGTTGCGCGTAATCAAGTTAAACGTGCCTTAGAGCCTTTAGGCGTGCAAACAGAGCTTGCCAAAAATGGTAAAGAAGCACTTATAAGATTAAAAGAAATAGCAGAGCTTGATTGTAAAAACGATATTACTGAGCGAGTAGCGTTACTTATCTCAGACGTTGAAATGCCAGAAATGGACGGCTATACCTTAACAGCTGAAATAAAAGCAGATCCCAAACTTGCACCTTTGCATGTTATTTTGCATACCTCTCTGAGTGGTGTTTTTAACCAGGCTATGATTGAAAAAGTCGGGGCAGATGACTTTATTGCTAAATTTAACCCAGACGAATTAGCAACAGCGGTTAAAAAGTGGGTTCATTGTGATTAACAAAAATAGGTGCTACTAACTTGAATAATAAAGATTTGCAGCAAAGTGAATACGACCAATTTCGTTCGTTTTTAGAGCAGCAATGCGGCATTGTTTTAGGTGAAAACAAACAGTATTTAGTTAAAAGCCGACTTGCTCCGTTAATGACTCGATTTAATGTGGGATCTTTATCGGAGTTGGTTAGTAAAACTCTCGGTCCTCACGAGCGGCAATTAAGAGCCGCTGTGGTTGATGCAATGACCACAAACGAAACGTTGTGGTTTAGAGATCAATACCCGTTTGAGTTGCTCCAAAATAAGCTCTTCCCTGAGTTTAAAGACTTAAGAAGGCCTTTAAAAATTTGGTCTGCTGCCAGCTCATCAGGACAAGAACCCTATTCAATAGCTATGTCAGTAGCTGAATTTAATACTAAGCAACCTGGTGTACTTCGTATGGGTGCACAAATTATTGGTACCGACATATCTAATACCATGCTTGATATGTGTAAAAATGCAGAATATGACGCGCTTGCACTTGCCAGAGGGTTATCTGCAGAGCGTCGTAAAAAGTTTTTTAAAGACAGCGGCAATGGTATGGCACAAGTAAACGATACAATAAAAAAACAAGTTAGTTTTAGGCACCTGAATTTGCTTGATTCTTACGCGTTAATGGGCAAATTTGATATTATTTTTTGCCGTAATGTACTTATTTACTTTGCGCCTGAAATAAAAGCTAAAATTATTAATCAGTTTGCACAAGCATTAAACCCAAAAGGGTACTTATTTTTAGGAGCGTCAGAGTCCCTAACTGGCCTAAGTACTGAATTTGATATGGTTAGATGCAACCCCGGTATCATTTACCAAAAGAAATAATTAAGCTAATTCATTTCCCTAAAACGACGCACCAAGCGTCGTTTTTCTATTTAGATACATAGTCTTATAAAAATATAACACTTCCTAATATTAATGGCTTATTTTTTGCTTTATTCATGGGTAAGTCAATTTTTTGGAGAAGGTTATGGCTATCAGTTTTGATAAAGCATTAGGTGTGCATCCGCAAGCCATGTTGATCCGTTCACAGCGAGCTGAATTAATTGCAACTAATATAGCTAACGCTGATACGCCTGGCTATAAAGCAAAAGATATTGATTTTGCCTCTGCATTAAAAGCGGCAAGGTCAACCCAGCAAAGCGGCAATACTATGGTAAGAACTAATGATAAACACATTGGTGGAGGTACTCATAGTATGGGAAGTTCAGAATCATTTCGTTTGCCAAATCAATCAGATACAGGTGATGGTAACTCGGTTGATATACAAGTGGAACGAAACTTGTATACACAGAATGCTATGGAGTATCAGGCCAGCTTGCAATTTTTAAGCGGCAAATTTAAAGGCCTGAATAAAGCTCTCGGTAGTCAAGGATAAAAATTATGAGTTTATATAATGTTTTCGATATTGCAGGTTCGGGTATGAGCGCACAAAACGTTCGCTTAAATACTACAGCTAGTAATATTTCTAATGCTAATACCATTAGTTCATCTCAAGACAAAACGTACCGAGCGCGCCAACCTGTATTTGCGGCTGAACTAACAAAGGCTTCAGCATCAGTAAGTAACCAACAGGGCTCCGCAGTTGGTGTGAAAGTTTTGGGCATTGTTGAAAGTAATGCACCATTACAAATTGAATATAACCCAAACCATCCAAGTGCGGATGAAAATGGCTATATCTATAAACCCAACGTCAATGTTGTAGAGGAGATGGCAAATATGATTTCTGCCTCTCGTTCTTACCAAACAAACGTGCAAGTTGCTGATGCAGCAAAGCAAATGCTAAGTAAAACACTGTTGCTAGGGCAGCGGTAACCGAGGGTAGGTTATGAGTAACGATATTAGTACATCTTCATCCTATTTAGACTCTATACGCTGGCAAGAATCGCAAGTAGCGACCAGTGATAATGAGAGTGATGCGTTAACACAAGAAGACTTTTTCTCTTTGTTAACTCAGCAATTATCGTTTCAAGATCCCAGTAACCCTGCGGATAACGATCAAATGATTGCGCAAATGACTAGTTTCACAATGGCGCAAGGCATCAGCGATTTAAATTCAAATTTTGATAGCTTAGCGTCTTCTATGACATCAAATTCAGCATTGCAAGCATCAACACTTGTTGGCAAGCAAGCTTTACTTGAGTCAAACACCCTGGATTTAAATGAAACGGGTGATGCCAGAGGCTCTGCAGTGGCAGAAGAAGCCGTTGATAACTTAAAAATTAAAGTGACAGATGCATCAGGTCAGCTAGTAAGAACTATTGATATGGGTTCTCAATCAGCAGGTGCAGTACGTTTTGCGTGGGATGGCAAAAATGAAGCCGGTGAGCGTTTACCTGAAGGTGAATACTCAGTAACCGCCGAAGGAAGTACTGACGGCGAATTTTCAAGCTTGCCCATTGCTACATTCAAGAACATTGAAAGCGTTAATATTAATGGCTCAAGTGGCATTATTATTAACACTAAAGAAGGTGCGGTTAGGCTGACAGATGTAGCAGAAATCGCGTAATAAATTTTAGTATTTTTCGCCTGCTAGCAGGCCACAGACTAACAGGTTAGAGGTGAATTATGAGCTTCAATATTGCATTAACCGGCCTTGCTGCCGCGCAAAAAGATTTAGACGTAACGGCAAATAATATTGCAAACGTTAATACCACAGGTTTTAAAGAGTCACGCGCTGAGTTTGCCGATGTTTACGCTTCATCAGTATTTAGCTCTGGTAAGACTAAAAATGGTGACGGTGTGCAAACAACCATGGTTGCGCAGCAGTTTCATCAAGGCTCACTACAATTTACAAATAACTCACTTGATTTAGCAATCACTGGTGAAGGTTATTTTGCGATGACCGACGATTTATCTTCGCAAGATTTAACATATACACGTGCAGGTGCATTTAAGCTTAACCAAGATAACTTTATGGTTGACGCAAAAGGTAACTTTTTACAAGCATTCCCAGTTGATTCATCTACAGGTGATACAACGTCGGTAAGTTTGAGCACAACTGATCCAATTCAAATCCCTGATTCGTCTGGTTCACCTCGCGCAACAGAAAATGTATTTTTGTCGTTTAACTTAGATGCAACGGCGGATCCAACAGGTCTAGATTTTGACCCTGCTTCTAGTGGTACTTATAACTCATCTACGTCAACAACGGTATATGATTCACTAGGTGAACCACATATTTTACAATACTTTTTTGCTAAAGAAGATGATGCCGCAGCAGGTGGTACAGATAACAGTTGGGAAGTATACGCAACACTCGATGGCAAAGTAGTTGATGGCACAACTGGTGGAGAACAAACAACGACACCTTATACACCACTAACTACCCTAGGTTTTAACTCAAGTGGTTTACCATCAACAACAGGTGGTGTGGCAAATACAAATACAACTACTTTTGATGAAATACTGCTACCAGCGGGTTCTGGTGCTGGTTTATCAACATTACTAGACAATGGTGCAACTTTCCCAGGTACTGGTATTGAGCTTAACTGGCGCGATGAAAATAACACGGCAGGACGTATCCCAACTCAGTATTCAAGTGGTTTTGAAGTAAAAGCACTCGATCAAGATGGTTCAACGGTAGGCCGTTTAGCCGGAATTGATATAGGCACAGACGGTAAAATTGTCGCTTCTTACAGTAATGGTGACTCAACATTCCTAGGCCAAGTGGCTATGGTACGTTTTCCAAATTCACAAGGGTTATCACAAGTGGGTGATACAAGCTGGAAGCAAAGTATTGATTCAGGTGAACCTGTAGCGGGTGAAGCAGGTTCGGGCACGTTTGGTGGAATTAACTCATCAGCGCTTGAGCAATCAAATACAAATCTTACTAATGAACTTGTAGACTTAATCACTGCACAGCGTAATTACCAAGCAAACTCACGTGCGCTTGAAGTTAACTCAACTATTCAGCAAAGTATTTTGCAGATTCGATAAGCTAAACCCCATTAAATATATTAGGCTGCATTTTTGCAGCCTTTTTTATAAGCCCTCTTTGTAAGCCCTTCTAAATACCTCTCAATGTTGCGTCAAATTTAATCTGGCACCTATTTTGCATTTATAAGTTCAGAGATTTTTATGTGAGTCGATACTATGGACAAAATGGTCTACATTGCGGCCTCTGGCGCTAAGCAAAGCCTACAAGGGCTTGCTTTAAAAGCCAATAATTTGGCAAATGCAAATACAACGGGTTTTAAAGCTGACTTTGCGCAAGCACGTTCTATGCAAGCGTTTGGCGAAGGTTTGCCTACACGTGTATTTTCAATGCAAGAGCGTCCGGGTTCAAACATGGTATCGGGTGGCATTGTTCAAACCGGGCGAGACTTAGATATCGCGATGAGCGATAACGCATGGCTTGCAGTTCAAGATGCCTCCGGTAATGAAGCTTATACAAAAGTGGGTACGTTAAACATTACTGCTCAAGGCATGCTCGTAACCAGCCACGGTCGTCAAGTTATTGGCGAAGGGGGACCTGTTATTTTACCTGTCCCAGTCGAAAAAATAGGGTTTAGCCAAGATGGCGCTATTCAAGTTCGACCACAAGGCGCTCCCGCTAACTTTTTAGAAGAAATAGACACGCTTAGAGTGGTAGAAGCAAATAGCTCACAGCTCGAAAAAGGTAACGATGGTTTATTTAGACCAAAAGCAAATGTAACAGTAGATACCTCTGCCAATGTAAAAGTTTTAAGTGGTTCGCTTGAAATGTCGAATGTGAACCCTGTTCACGAAATGGTCGACATGATAAGCCACCAGCGCCAATTTGAATTACAAGTGAAATTAATGAAAACAGCTGAAGAAATTGACGAGCGTCAAGATCAGTTATTACGCATAGTTTAACTTTAAAATGAGGACACGATTATGAATCCAGCATTGTGGATCAGTAAAACTGGGCTAGACGCTCAACAAACCGATATATCGGTTATCTCAAATAACTTAGCGAATGCGAGTACTGTAGGTTACAAAAAAAGCCGCGCTATATTTGAAGATTTACTTTATCAAAATATTAATCAACCAGGTGGTCGTTCATCGCAAGATACCGAAATGCCATCGGGCCTAATGCTAGGTGCGGGTGCTAAAGTTGTAGCTAACCAAAAAGAGTTTACGCAAGGCAACATGTTGACCACCGAAAACTCACTAGATTGGATGATTTCTGGTGAAGGTTTTTTTGAAGTACTGCAACCAGATGGCAATATTGCTTACTCGCGCAATGGTCAGTTTACTACTGATGGCGATGGCCGAATTGTTACATCCGGCGCTGGTTATGTTATTCAGCCAGAAATGAATGTACCTGATGATGCGCAATCAATTACGGTTTCGCAAGACGGCGAAGTATCTGTGCGTGTTGCAGNNNAAGCCGATAACGTGGTCATTGGTCAGCTGACTATTAGTGACTTTATTAATCCGTCGGGTCTTGAGCCAATCGGTCAAAATCTTTATACCGAAACCGCTGTAAGTGGTGCGCCGGTACAAGGTAATCCTGGTGTTGAAGGGTTAGGTAGCATTATTCAAGGCTCGCTCGAAACATCAAACGTAAATGTAACTGAAGAGCTAGTAAATCTAATAGAAACTCAGCGTATTTACGAAATGAACTCAAAAGTAATTTCGGCAGTTGACGAAATGATGAGTTATATCAATCAACAGCTTTAATAGAGTAGGGGGAATTATGCGTAATATTATTTTATTTGCAGCGGGCACATTATTTTTAAGTGGCTGTATGTCTACGCAAAATAGTGAAGTAGTGCAGGACGACCCTTACTACGCACCTATGTACCCCGAGCCTATTTTAGAGCCGCTGGTAGCCACAGGTTCATTGTTTAATACTCATACATCAAACGACTTATATTCTGATAAAAAAGCGCTACGTACTGGCGATATAATTACGGTTAAATTGCAAGAGTCTACTCAAGCAACAAAAGCCGCTAAAACAGAAACAGACAAAGAAACCGACGCAAGCTTAGACCCTGTTATTGGATTAGGTGGTCTGCCTGTAAATATNAGGTGGCGATAGTATTCAGTTTGGTATTGGTAGCGATTCGTCGTTTACGGGTGATTCAAAATCAAACCAGTCAAACAGCTTAGTGGGCGATATTTCGGTTAATGTAATGCGCGTTTTACCTAATGGTAACTTAGTTATACGCGGCGAAAAATGGCTAACGCTTAATACCGGTGAAGAGTTTATTCGTTTAGAAGGGCTTGTACGCCCTCAAGACGTAAGCGCCGATAATACGGTTGAATCAAATCGTATTGCTAATGCACGTATTCAATACTCAGGTAAAGGGCAAACGCAAGAAGCGCAAAGTCCTGGTTGGCTTACACGTTTCTTTAGCAGTTCGCTGTTTCCATTTTAGAGGGTAACAACATGAATAGCCTTAAAGCTTTATGTTTAGTTGTGTTATTAGGTTGGCAGTTTACTGCCAGTGCTGAGCGCATAAAAGATGTGTCTATGGTTGAAGGCGTACGCTCTAACCAATTAGTTGGTTATGGCTTAGTGGTTGGCTTGCCGGGCACTGGCGAGCAAAACTCATACACACAACAAAGTTTTAGAGGCATGTTGAACAGCTTTGGTATTACGCTACCTTCAACTCAAAGTCCTAAAATTAAAAATGTTGCCGCTGTTGCTGTGCATGCAGAATTACCCGCATTTAGAAAGCCCGGGCAAACAATAGATATTACGGTTTCTTCCATTGGTAGTGCAGGCAGTTTACGTGGTGGCACTTTATTACAAACTTTTTTAAAGGGTGTAGACGGTAACGTGTATGCAATTGCACAAGGTAGTTTAATTGTGGGAGGCCTAGGCGTAGAGGGCCTTGATGGAAGTAGAGTCGTAATTAATACTCCTACAGTTGGACGAATTCCCAATGGCGCAACAGTTGAACGCACCGTAGAAAGCCCGTTTATGCAAGGCGATTACATTACCTTCAACTTAAACCGTCCAGACTTTACTACAGCAAAGCGCCTAGAAAAAACAATTAACGATTTGGTTGGCCCAAATAGTGCGCAGGCAATTGATTCTGTTTCTATTCGTGTTATAGCCCCACGCGATGCCTCGCAGCGCGTATCGTACTTATCAACACTCGAAAACCTAGAGTTTAAACCAGCTGATATGGCGGCAAAAATAATTGTTAACTCGCGTACAGGTACAATTGTTATTGGTAAAAATGTAACTCTACAGCCTGCTGCAGTGACCCATGGCGGTTTAACAGTCACCATAGCTGAGCAGCAAAATGTAGTGCAGCCAAATCCGCTAGCAAACGGTGATACCGTTGTCACACAGCAAAGCATTATTGATGTGAACCAAGACGACTCTCGTGCTTTTGTATTTAATCCAGGGGTAAGCCTTGACGATTTAGTACGCGCAATAAACGAAGTAGGCGCAGCGCCTGGTGACTTAATGGCTATTTTAGAAGCACTAAAAGAAGCGGGCGCAATTAACGGTCAGTTGATCGTTATTTAAAAACTCAAGCATGTAACGTGTCACTCAAAGCTCTATATCGATTAAACAAAGATCTAGAGCTCTTTTGTTTACAGTAACTTAAAATTATTATTATTATCTTCCTCGTTTTATTCTGTAGTGGCTCAATTTTTGCATTTTTAACTGCATTATTCATTTTGTGTCAAAAAGCCGATGGAAACAAATCACCTCGATAAACAAAACTTTTTTGATTTAGGCAACTTAGATTCACTTCGTAAAGAAGCCTTAACGAGTGGCGATGCATCAACGGATGCTTCCAAAGCTGCGCTCAAAAAAGCGGCCGCACAATTTGAAGCTATTTTTACGCAAATGTTGCTCAAAGGAATGCGCAAAGCTAACGAAGCATTTGAAGACAAAGACAGCCCATTTAATTCAAGTGGCGTAAAGTTTTTTGAAGAAATGCACGATCAGCAACTTTCAACAGAGCTTTCATCAAATGGCTCGTTAGGCCTTGCCGATTTAATTGTTCAGCAGTTATCGCCTGAGTCTAAAAACTTTATGCCAGGCTCGGTGCTTAGAACAACCAACGATATTTTTAGCGATACGCAAGTCGGATCCGCTCTTCCTCATGAGCAAAAAAATAAGCAACCCGATCTTATCGTTAAGAGTACTAAAGCCGATATTGCTGAGCCTAAGGTTAATACTGCAGAGTCTAAAACCGATAGCCCAACATTTAAAAATGCAGAAGAGTTTGTAAGTTCAGTGTGGGAACACGCTAAAACTGCAGCGCAAAAAATAGGTTTAAACCCAGCGGTAATGGTTGCTCAAGCGGCACTTGAAACCGGTTGGGGTAAACACATTATTAATAAAAGTGACGGTGGCAGCTCAAATAACTTATTTAATATTAAGTCAGATAAAAGCTGGGAAGGCGATAAAGCAAGCAAAGTAACGCTTGAGTTTGAACAAGGCACACCCGTTAAAAAACAAGCCAGCTTTAGAGCCTACGATTCAATTAAAGATAGCGTGAACGACTTCGTTGATTTTTTAACGCAAAACCCACGCTACAAAGAAGCATTACAAAATACAGCAAAACCAAATGACTTTTTAGATTCATTACAAAAAGCAGGTTATGCAACCGATCCAAATTATGCCAGCAAAATAAAAAAAGTGCTCAATAGCAGTCAGCTAAAAGACATTGCGGCAAACGTGATCCGCCAAGGAGTAGAGTAACATGTCGTTTAATTTATTAAACATTGCCAGTTCTGGGGTTAGAGCAAGCTCGGAGCTATTGCAAACGACAAGTAAAAATATTGCCAATGTAAATACCGTAGGCTACGTACGTGAGCGTACTGAATTTACCACTATGGTTGATAACCAAGTGGGGCGAGGCGAAACATACCGATTACTAAACGAGTTTGCTCAGTCACAGCTAAATCGTGACACCTCTAATAAATCGTTTTTCGATCAGTTTATTACTGAGGCTAATCGAGTTGATACTATTTTTTCTGAAGAGTCGAACAACCTTTCGACCGGAATTAACTCTTTATTTAATAACGTGCAAGAAGCGCTAAATCAACCTTCATCTACCGTTGCCCGCTCATTAGTAATGACAGATGCGCAAAGCTTAATTGATCAAATGGATAGGCTTTCAGGCATCGTGCTTGATCAAAAAAGTGTAGTGAACGAGCAGCTCGAAATATTTTCAGATGAAGCAAACTCACTCATTCAAAGTATTAGTACGCTAAATCAAAATATTGCAGCAGTTAATGGCACTAATAACGCCGCAGATGCGAGCTCTACTTATAACGAACGCGATAAAGCAATACGCGACTTATCAGAGCTAATAGACATAGAAACGCTTGATGGTCCAAATGGCGAAAAACTCGTTTTTATGGGCACAGGCGAAGCGGTGGTTATGCAAAATGGCGCATTTAACTTATTTTCGATGACGGGCGACCCCGATCCTAACTTTAAAGAATTCACGCTTGACGTTAATGGTGGCAAAGCAGTGCCGCTTGAAGTTGATGTAAGTAAGCTTAAAGGCAAAATTGGCGGCTTACTTGCTTTTAGAGATGACATATTAGTCCCTGCGCAAAACCAAATTGGTCAAATGGGCTTAGCGATAGCTGATGCATTTAACGAACAAAACAAATTGGGTATGGATGCAACAGGTCAGCTAGGGGGTAATATTTTTAATATTCCTACCGTTGGCGCTTATGCGTATCAAGCTAACACAGGTACTGCCGGTATGACTACAACGGTAGAGCCAGGTAAGGGCAGTGAACTTCCTGCCAGTGACTTTATTATTACTTATACAGCTAATGCTAATGAAGTAAGTATTCAGCCTATAGATAACAAAGGCGATCCGTTAGGGCAGCCTTCACTTGCTGATATATCGACAGGTGTTATTGATTCATCGACTATTACTACCGGAGAATCATTTGGTCTTCAAGTAAATGTATCTGGGGCAGGTGTTGAGGGTGATCAATTTCAAATAAAGCTTAATTCAGATGCTGCTTCAAGTATTACACTTGCAACAGGGCGCGCAGAAGATTTAGCACTAGCATCGCCAATCCGTACTGCTAACGATTTAAATAATATAGGCACCGCTACTATTTCAGCGGGAGAAGTAACAAGTGTTACCTCCGGTGGATTTACTTCAACACCAAGCTTAACGAATGGCGAAATAACGCTTGTTAAAACAGGTAATGCTAACGAATATCAAATTACAGATAATAGCGGAACGAATACTTTTACTATTACGCCTCCTGCAAAAGGCATGTTATCGCAAGCGGGTGCTCCATTTGATACCTACGGATTCGATTTTGATATAGAAGGTACACCAGCAACAGGCGACACTTTTACACTTGAGTTTAACGAAGGCGGCTTTGATGATAACCGTAATGGTTTAAAATTAGCTGATTTACAAAATGGTGAGTTAGTCCGTTTAAATGTAGAAACAACAGCAACGGCCGACAACCATAAAACGTTCAACCAAGCTTATTCAGGATTAGTGAGTGATATAGGTGTTATAACTGGCCAAGCAATCACAAGTGGGGCTGCATTTGATGCTCTAGCACAGCAATCTGAGGCATGGTACGAGTCGTTATCGGGTGTAAACCTTGATGAAGAGGCCGCAAATTTACTGCGTTTTCAACAATCATACTCAGCATCAGCACAAGTTTTAGCAGCAGCTCAAGAAATTTTTGACACCTTATTAAATGCGGCGAGGTAATTATGCGTTTATCAAATAATTTAATGTACCAAAACAACATAAATAAAATACTCGACAACCAACAAGGTGTTGCAAATGCTCAAGAGCGAGTAACAACAGGTGAAAAGTATTTAACCACCTCAGAAGCGCCAGCTGCTATTTCGCAAGCTATGCTGTATTCAAATAAAATACAAACGAATGAGCAATACACTAAAAATATCGATCAGCTAAATGGCCGCCTAGAAACAGAAGAAAGCGTATTACAAAGTATAAATAGTAATATTCAACAAGCGCAAGAACTCACTATTCAAGCAGGTAATGGTGTTTACACTAAAGACGATTTAAAGACGTTTGCATCAGAACTTAGCGGCATTCAACAAACGCTAGCTAACTTAATGAACACCCGATCAGAAGACGGAAAATTCATATTTTCAGGATACCAAGACAGCACGCAGCCATATCAGTTTGATTCTGCAGCGGGTGAGTACACCTATAATGGCGACCAAGGCCAGCACCAAATAACTATAGCTGAAGGTGTATCAATTAAAGCGAGTGATAACGGCTTTGATACGTTTGAAAAAACTAACGCGCGACTAAATGTAGAATCAAATGTTGCTTCAATTCCTACACTAGTACCTGCTAATAACGTAACGGCTGGTACAGTGTATGTTGACGGGCAAGCTGAGTTTGATAAGTTTCATCAAGCAAATTACAACGCAGACCCAACAGCTTCAGCAACTGCAAATACATATAGTGTATTAGTAAGCCCAGGTGCTACAGCAACAGATCCACAAACTTACGAAATATACCGAGATGGCGCAGCACTAATCCCTGCAGTAACAGGTGAAGTTACTGATGAGTCTATCGATTTTGCAGGTATGACGATTGAATTTGAAGGCACAGCACCAGGTCAACTCGATTTTAGCCTTGAAAAACCAGGCAAAGAAAACGTACTTAACACATTGCAAGCACTTATTACCGGCCTTAACGATGGCACACTTGAAGGTGATGACTTTCAGCAAGTACTTGCTGATGGCCTAGTGCAATTACAAAACGCGAGTGAGCAAGTTGTGTTTACCCAAGCAAGTTTAGGTGGGCGTATGAACGCACTTGAAAGAGTAAGTGATTCAAATTTAGCGCTCGATATTCAAAATAAAAGTAATCGCTCTAATTTAGTTGAAGTTGATATGGCAGAAGCTATTAGCGAACTAACCAAACAAGAAACTGCACTGCAAGCATCGCAAGCAACTTTTGGCCGTTTAACTAACCTTTCATTATTCGATTACTTATAAGCAAGTTATAAGCAGAAATACCTTGCCGCTTTACCTACTTTAAAGCGGCAATACTTTGCGGCAAAAATTGGCTACAAAATCGCGGCAAAAAAATGTCACTCCTCCCTAAATAACTTCACTCTTTATTTACAATTCAATGGTATCTATTTTTGTTAATTAAAAACAACAACTTAAAAATAAATTAAAGTTGGCACAGTAAATGCTTTTCTTATTATAAGAATTATCGAACAGTGGTTCCTGTTAAATCGTGTTGAACCACACTCTGTTTAAACCTAGGAGATGGTAAAATGGCATTAACAGTAAATACTAATGTGTCGTCACTAAACGCACAACGTAACTTAACTAAATCTGGCGAAGGCTTAGCTACTTCAATGGAACGCTTATCATCGGGCATGCGTATTAATAGCGCAAAAGATGATGCCGCTGGCCTACAAATTTCAAACCGCTTAACATCGCAAATTAATGGCCTAGCCGTTGCTCAGAGAAATGCTAATGATGGTATTTCAATGGCGCAAACCGCTGAAGGTGCGATGAGTGAATCGACTAATATTCTTCAGCGCATGCGTGAACTAGCATTGCAGTCTGCTAATGGCTCTAATTCAGATGAAGACAGAGAGTCACTCCAGAAAGAAGTCTCTGCATTGCAAACAGAGTTAACCCGTATAGCTGAAACAACCTCGTTTGGTGGTCAGCAATTATTAAATGGTGACTTTGGTACTAAAGCTTTCCAAGTTGGTGCCAATGCTAATGAAACAATTAACGTATCATTGAACAACATAGCTGCAGATAATCTAGGTCAGAATGCAATTAAAGGTGGTGGCACTGTATTCAATAATACGGTAGCCNTTTATCTGGTCCAAAAGGTAATACAACTGAAGATTTAAGTCTCATAAATGCCCAGGAAACAGCAGACGCAATCAATGCAGCGGCAACTGGTATAAAAGCTCAAACATCAGTGACAGCAACAATTACAGCGTTGTCATCAGCTGATACGGGCACACTGACTGTTGGTGAGAAAACTTTTGATTTATCATCATATAACGGAAGCGCGTCTGATTTAGCATCTGACCTTGGTAAAGCTGGGATAAACGCAACGTATGACGCTGATGCTGGTAGCATATTAATTGAAGAAACTGACGTAGCAGGTGTATTACTGGTTGGTGATGGTGCAAGTACTGCTGCATTAAACGGTACAGTTGGTAGTGCAACCGGTGCTGTAGTGAACTCTCAGGTTAATCTGACGTCATCAGATAAGTTTACTGTTGGTGCTACCGGTGGTGAGATAGCAACCGTAGGTAACTCTACATTAGAT
>NZ_AUTP01000277.1:0-3320 GCF_000498075.1 Pseudoalteromonas sp. TAB23 | reverse complement strand
GCATTCGCCGCCAGTGGCCTGGTTTTATTGCCGATACTGTTTTTGATTGGGCAGACACCCAAGCAGAAAAAGGCAACAGCATTGAGCCTTATTTTGGCCAAGTGTTTAGCAAGGTTGCGAACACGTGGAAATTACCTGAGCAAGTTACGGCTAAGTACTACAAATTTGCGGGCCTTGCGTTACTGCGCAGCAAAAACGGTGATGTTTCGCCATCGCATGTGGGCGACGTGCAAAGGCTCCAACAAGCCGATGGCTACTTAGCCAAAGCCGCAGAGCTACATAAACACGCACAAGTTAAAACAGTACGAAACAAAATAGCCATGAGATTAAGAGCCATTGCTGAGTTAAACGCTCAGTAATAGCCATTACTCCCAACCCTCCAGTGCACTAGCCGAGCGTTTAACGGGTGACCGTTAATAACCGCGTCGACGCTAATTGCACTGAACCCAAATTGAATAAGGTATGTGGTATGTCATTTGGATTTGAAGCAACAGCACAAAACAGTATTGAAATAGATGCTGCAAGCGGCTGGNGGCCAGCGCTAAGCACTGGCGAGTTTCGCGATCATCGCCGCATACCAGAATTTTATGAAGAAACGGTAATAGCTGACTCATTAAACCGCAGCGCACTAGAAGTACAACAGCAAATACTCAAATACATTATGAAAGAGAACACGGACGTTGCTTTCACCCACACAAACGGCGTGCCTAACTTTAACACCGCACAGCAAAGCGTTTACCGTGGCGCCGTATATGCCCGTTCGCATAGCGATTTAATGGGGTACTTTTCAGCAGTTGACCAAAAAGAGGCAGGCAATAACAAAGCCGATAGCGTTGATCAGCAAGACGCCATATTAGCGCAATCTAATCGCAGCATTCGATTACTGCTTGGCCTTGGCCGCGCGGGAGTGCACACGCTATGAGCCAAACTATTACCCAATTGCAGCAACTAACCGACTTTTTAAACTCAAGTTTAAAAGGCGCTATTCACACTAACAACATAGACGCCTGGCAAGAACGCGGAACACTAATAATGAGCGGCGAAGACAAAGGCCAAGACGGTTACGCCGTTGCTAAATGGAAACACACCGCCGTAATCGCAATAGAAAAATTCCCGCACCGCAAAGTAAACCCTTACAACTTACTTGCGATGGTGGGCGCCTTTTTAATCGATAGCAGTTGGCCACGTGACGAATACGGCCTAGACGACCCCGAAATAGACATTGATGTTGTGAGCAAAGACAACGCCACCGTATTAATTGACGTGCAACTGATTGACGACATAGAGCTAATACCCGCCGAAAACGGCCCTGTTTTATTTAACGGTGCGCGTTATTACGTATCGCTAGCGCCAATTAGTGTGGCCGAAGATGTGGACGTAGATATTAAGGGGCAATCATGAGTTTAGTGATCACCCCAAATAGTAAACAAGCACTCAGTGCAAAGCAGCAACTGCAGCTATTAGCATTGCCAAACGGTAAACGTGTTCGCGTGCTTAAAACACTGGGACGATATGAGCGCCAGCTCGCTCGTAAGCGTCTAAAAACACAAACCACCGTTGAGGGTAATAAGTTTGCGAGTCGCACTGATGGCAAAAAAACCAAAATGCTTCAACGCATGGGTAAAACATTAGAGCCCTACGTAAAAGGCGGTAAGCGCTTAGAGCTGAAACACAAAGCAGGGCTTACTGGGCGTATTGCCGCACTACACCAAGAAGGTGGCAGCGAGCAAATGACCTCAACACGCATGAGCCGTATTCATGGCAAGCCAGATTACAAAGCACCGTGTACACGCAACCAAGCCAAAGCATTAGCAGCAGAGGGCTATAAAGTACGCAGAGCAAAAGGCAAAGGCTATCGCCGCGCCACCATTAAAGAAATTGCAGGCAGTTTAACCCACGGCAAAGCGACTTTAATTTTAAGTGAATTACGCGGCCAAAAAAGCCGTAAAAGCTGGCAAATACCTGTAAAGGCTCGCCCNGCCCATTTTTAGGCGATACAACCGCGAACGTGCAAGCGCAACTGGCCACAATTTTAAACCAACTCAATAAACGAGGATAACCCAATGTCACTAGGTAAAGTGCAAGTTAACAATCTGAATTTAGGGCAAGGCGACATCCAAGGTGTTGAACGACACTTTTTGTTTGTTGGCCGCGCTGGTAAAGCAAGCGAAGAAAGTCAGCTGTTTAGCGTAGGCGCTCAAACAGTATTAACCGACACTTTTGCAGACAGTCCATTGCTTGAAATAGTAAAAGCCGCGCAACTTAACGCCGGCCAAAACTGGACAGCAGCGGTATACCCACTGGCCGAAGGCGAAAGCATGACCGATGCCATTGACCGCGCGAACGAAGTACAAAGCTTTGAAATGGTTGTTGTATGTGATGAGCAAACAACAAGCGGTGGCTTAACCGGTATTCACGATCACCTAACGTCATTGCAAGCTACATTAGGGCGTTTTGTATCAGCATTGGTTGCCGTACCAGGTATTGATGTAGCCACACAAACATGGTCGCAATATGAAGCCGCAACCATTGCACTGCAAGCCGATATTGCCGCGCACTTAGTGGTACCCGTACCGCAATTACACGCCAATAACGTGGGCGTATTAGCAGGGCGATTATGTAACCGCAGCGTAAGCATTGCCGACAGCCCCATGCGCGTAGCAACAGGCAGCGTATTAGGGTTAGGCGAAGCACCCGTTGATACGAACGACGCCCCGTTATCACTTGCCACATTAGAAACATTAGCCAATGCACGCATGAGTGTACCGCAGTGGTATAGCGATTTTGAAGGTGTTTACTGGAGCGACGCCCAAACGCTAGATGCTGCAGGTGGCGATTACCAATACCTTGAGCATTTACGCCCTGTGCATAAAGCCAGCCGCGAAGTGCGTGTACTTGCCATTCGCCGTATTGCCAACCGCGCCCTTAACTCAACGCCAAACAGTATTGAGCTAAACAAAGCGTATTTTATGCGCCCACTACGCGCCATGAGCAAAAGCACCACTATTTTAGGCACGCAGTTTCCTGGTGAAATACAGCCACCGGTTGAAGGCGACATAACCATTGTATGGACCAGCAATAAAAGCGTGGTTATTTACATGGTGCTGCGCCCGTACAACAGCCCAAAAGAAATTACCGTAAACATTTTGCTTGATTTAAGCAGCAACTAGGAGCACTCACCATGCGTTTATCAGGAATGAATTTTAACGTGAACTTGGGCGACATTATGGTCCAAGTTGACACAGCATCACTGGCTATTACCGACAACAGTGCGGTAAGCCAAACTAGTGGCGTACCCGACGGCTCAGTTGATGGCGATG
>NZ_AUTP01000276.1:0-117645 GCF_000498075.1 Pseudoalteromonas sp. TAB23 | reverse complement strand
TGGGGTTCTAGGGATTTTCCCCTCTAAAGTAACATAAATCGCCATACTCACCATATTTAAAGGCATACAAAGGTGGGTTACTTCTCCAAAGTATGGCAAATTATGAGGTTAACAACCCCTTAAACTTAATTTAATTCCTATGGCTATAAAAAACGAACTATCAATTCTTACCAAAGCTGAGCAGCTTGATCTATATTCTCCGCCGCTATTATCACTTGAACAACAACGATTGTATTTTACGCCAAACGAGATCGAGTTAACAGAGTTGAAAAGTATTCGCCTAAGGAACCACCGATGCTATTTCATTGCGTTATTAGGGTATTTTAAGTCTAAGCCTGTGATTCTTTCACCTAGCTTTAACCTCATCTTTGACGATATGCAGTTTATTTCAACGCAAGTTCAAGGAGGCAAAGGGATCAGGCCTTTCAGCATTAATAAGATGCAGCGTGACCGTATATATCAAAGAATACTGAGGTTATTAAACTATCAGAAATGGGACGAAAGTCTGCACTTTGCGCCGCTGTACGAACATCTTGTTATGGTCGGCAAAGCTTGGCTTGAGCCTCGTTATCTATTCGATGCAGCCGCTGAATATCTAGCAACGCATAGAATTGCCATCCCTAAATATACTGTCTTACAAAAGCTTATCAGTCGTGTTATCCAACAGGTCAAGAAGGCGTTAAATAATAAGCTTCGTATTCATGTTTCATCTGAACTACACGGATTTCTAAATACTATTATCGATGACAAAGATGGGCTCTCCTTAAGCCAGCTTCGAGCCGGTGCAAAAAGCGTTATGGTGACAGAGCTAAAAAAAGAACTGACGGTGTATCATCAGTTACAGCCTTATACAAGACAGATTGATAATGCTGTTAAGGGCTTAGCCTTATCGTCTAAAAACCAACAACACTTCGGTGAAATGGTGGATTATTATGGCAGTAAACTAAAACGCTTTAAGCGTCCACAGCAACACCTATGGTTGCTGTGTTTTCTGACTCAACGCATACGGCAAAGCCTAGAGCGATTGGCTGATGGGTTTATTCATCATATCCGTAAACAACAAGAAGCTGCGCATGCGTTTGCCCAACAGGCAGTGTTTGACTCATGGAGGTCAGCTGCAGACAATGTCACCAAAGCCGCAGAATTACTGCATCTGTTTGTTGATGACAGTATCGACGATAATCAACCATTTGCAACGGTTAGGCAACAAGCATTAAGTGTAATGAATAACCAAGATATAGAAACGCTATGCCTGTACTTAAAAAAGCAAAAACGCACGGTAGAAGAATATCAATGGCAATATTATGATGATCAAAACGGGTTAATTGAGCAGTTATTAAGGCCCGTGTTTCTATGTCTTGAATGCCAAGCAGGTAAAGGCTCAGAAGCATTAGTGACCCAGCTCAAAACCACAAAAACAGAACTATTAGCAGGTAATACATTGCAAACAATGGATAGTACACTTATCCAACAAAAACATCGTCCATGGTTAATTAACAAGGATGTTGTTCATCCACAGCGATACGAATGGTTGCTTTACCGTCAACTGGCTTCTCGGCTTAATGGTCGAATTTACTTATCAAACGTCACTAAATATCGTGCGCTAGAAGACGACTTAATTGCATCGTCAATACAGCCTGATCTATTGGCATCATCAACATTGGAAAAGCTAAAGCAGCCGATTCAGAAGCTACTGCAAGTAAAACAAATACGCTTAACAACATCCCTAGAAGATGTTGCTCGTCACATTGATAATGGTGATAACCGCAATGTGATCATGAAGAGCCGAAGTGGCACACGATGGCGACTGCCAGTTAAAGGCTCCCAATCACTTGTCAACAACCCTTTCTTTAAACAAATGATCCCCGTCAGTATTGCTGATGTGTTGCGTTATGTTGAACAAGAAACCAACTTTATGCAATGCTTCGCACACGTGCTGCCAATACAAAAACAAGTAGGCGCCAATCAGGATGATTTATTGGCTATTCTAATTGCGAATGCGACACATCGCGGCGTATATGGGATGGCACAAATATCTGATCGCAGTTATGAGCATCTAAGCACTATACAAGCTAATTATATTAGGCCTGAAACCTTGCAAGAGGCTAGTGATATCATCAATAACGCAGTAGCGGCACTCCCTATTTTCCGCCACTATCACATCCAAGAAGACGTCCTGCACGCCAGTACCGATGGGCAAAAATTTGAAACTCACCTTGAGACTTTTAAAACTCGCTACTCCTCGAAATACTTCGGCACCAACAAAGGTATTACGGCCATGACGTTAGTTGCCAATCATAGTGCGTTAAATGCCCGTATCATAGGATCTAATGAGCATGAGTCCCATTATATTTACGACTTACTACAATCTAATACTAGTGATCTTAAGCCAGATGTCCTCTCAACCGACACCCATGGTGTTAATCATGTTAATTATGCCTTATTGGATTTATGCGGTTATAGTTTTGCGCCTAGGTATGCTCAGTTCACCAGTGTGATCAATGACCTATTTAACGTAACTGAAAGCGACGACGGAAACACGCATCTGGCGCTGAAAAAGCCGATAAAAATGAATGTGATTGAAGAAGGCTGGCAGGATATTCAGCGTATTGTGTTATCCCTTCAAGAAAAACGCACAACACAGGCATTGCTAGTACGCAAATTATCTGGTTATCCATCTAGACACCCTATATTACAAGCATTAACGGAATATAATAGGCTCATCAAAGCCCAATATTTACTTGATTATATTGATGATGCAAGTCTGCGCCAATATGTTCAACGAGCACTGAACCGAGGCGAAGCCTGGCATTTCCTCAGGCGAGCTATTGCATCGGTCAATCGTGACCAGTTCCGTGGAAAAAACGAATCAGAAATAGTCGTCTGGAACGAGTGTGCCCGTTTGACGGCAAATGCTATTATCTACTTTAACTCGATGATCCTAAGTCATCTATTACTGCACTTTGAAGAAGTTGGTGACGAGGAAAAAGCAGCAATAACTCGACAAGTATCACCCGTTGCATGGCAGAACATTAATCTGAGCGGCACTTATCAGTTCGCTAGTAACCGCAAACTACCTGATTTACAGGAAATAACTAGGCCTATTGTTGAAAATGAAGTCTAAAATGAAAGGTAACCCAGCTCCACAAGCCATTAACTGCGAGGGTTGTGGCGATTTATGTTACTTTAGAGGGGAAAATCCCTAGAACCCCATAGAGGCATTGTATTCTAAGTTCTTTGGGGATAGTTCAAGTTCAGCAATAAGTACTTTTATTTCAGGGTAAAGAGAACGTATAATTTTATGTGTCTTCAGCTCCTGTGTTATTTGACTAGTTGAAAAATCTTTTGCCATCTTTTTTAATTTGGCTAAGTCTGTAAAAGTATTATTTGATTCCAGTAGTTTAAGCAATGTTGCTTTTGTAGAATGAGTTAAATTTTCATTGAGCACAACCTCGATACGGTTTCGTTCATTTGATAATACTGTTGAAATAGTATCTTGCAACGTTGTATAACCAGCTAACGCTATTCTATTTTGACCAAAGTAGGCAATACATTCATCAAAAACGTACCTAGGCTCAAGATTAATTTTTACTACATCATTAAGCCTTTTAAGTAACGGCTCTTTATCTAATTTACTTTGATATGCTGTAAAACCTGTATATTTCAGTAGTTTATTGATTAGCTTTGTTTTGGTTGTGGGCGATAAGTCTTCATGTGACATACTTTTATCACTGAAGTATTTAGTGTGAACATAATCAAGGTCATTACTAACCAGATCAAATGAGAAATTAAACACTATTGGACGAGAGCGAAAATAGCCAAGCAGCAATATAAAATAAACTCTGGTTTCTGTGCGCCTTAGCTCATTAACCAATTTTTGGGTTTCATTATCTAAAGAAAAGTAATCATCACGTTCTTGGCGACTAAAGTTAGGTAATGCGTAGAGTTCATTAATTTCAGATTCACTAAGAATCTGTATACGCTTGGTTTTTGATGAAGAAATAGTGGTAAACCTTTCTTGTTGTTTTTTATACGCATACCTTAATAAATGGGAACAAAGTTTACCAGTGCAGAACGAAATGATACCAAAATACCGTATTTAATTATCAAGCGGTAAGCTTTCTCTAAGAAAATTTACCACTTGATAATTGTGCTTTTTAAATTTACTGCCGATTTCGAGGAGATCGGCTAATTCAGGCCAAGGTTATTTTCGAGGGGATGGGCACAAAACCCCTATTTGCAGCAGCTTACTAAATCTTGGATTGAGCCTCGGTTTTTATTTGATGCTTGCACTGAATTCCTAGCGCGAAATTATATTGCTATCCCCAAATATACTGTACTTCAGCGAATTATCAGTCAGGAAATAAAACAGGAGCGTAATCGTATATCCAACGCATTAAAAATAGCGATACCTGCTGATTTGGCCACTACGTTGGCATCTTTAGTCGATGGAGAAAGCACACTAACGGTAACAGAACTGAAGCAGGCTGCGAAAAACTTTAATGCGTCTGAATTGGAAAAGGAGCTGAACGTTAATAAGCTGATCCAGCCTTGGATGACTCAGGTGGATCAAGTGGTATATGCTTTATCACTATCACAACAAAACCATCTGCATTATGCAGCGATGGTTGATTACTACTCTATCACTAAGCTTAAACGCTTCGACCGTGTCACGCAGCAGCTTTATTTACTCTGTTACCTTCAGCAGCGTGCACAAATTAATATTGAGCGCCTAGCTGATGGATTTATTTATCATGCTCGAAAATTACGTGAAAAAGCCAAATTGTATGCTAAGGAGATGGCCTATGCAGACTGGGAAGGTGCGGTAGCCAATATCAGCAAAGCTGGCGAATTATTATACTTTTTTATTGACGATACCATTGATGACCAAGTGTCATTTCGAGAAATAAAACAACAGGTACAAGGGTTACTTGGAGAGCGGGAAATAGAATCATTGTGTTTGTATCTGAAAAAGCAAAAGCGCACAAAAAATGATTACATATGGGAGTTTTATGATAAACAACGAGAGTTGGTCGAGCACCTAATACGCCCCCTCTTTTTATGCCTGACGTTTGAGGGAGCCGACAATACCAAGGTGTTAGCTGAACAGCTAAATAGCATGAAAAATGAGTTCTTAGAGGCTGGTAAGTTAGCGTCTACAGATCGGCGGCTAATTAAGGTCAACCAACACTTGTATGTGATTGATGAGGATAACAACATACTTCTGGAGCGTTACGAGATCATGCTGTATTTGTTAGCTCAGAATAAACTTGATGGCCAACTATTTATACCCACAGCCATCAAATTCCGAGCATTACACGATGATCTCGTTTGCGATTTCTCATGGGCACAGAAAAACAAACTCCTTAAAGATTCTATGCTAGACAGCATGAATACAGAGCCTTCCAAGTTTGTTAGGTCGATGGAGCAGAAGATGAGCGAAAAGTTGCAACGGGTTTGTCAGCGTATTGATGATGGTGACAATCGAAATGTAATACTGCGCAATCGCTCGGGCAAAACGCAGTGGAGATTGCCGTATTCAGGCACGAAATCGGCTTTAAACAATCCCTTTTTTGCGCGCATGAAACCAATTAATATTACCGATGTACTGCGCTTCGTTCATCAGGAAACAGGGTTTTTACAGTACTTCGAACACGTCCGTCAATTACAGTCTGGACAGACCGGCCATTTAAATGATTTGCTGGCAGCCATTATTGGCAATNCGGCTTGCATGGCATGGCCAGTATCTCCGATCGCTCATATGATCATCTTCGCACAGTACAAGCAAATTATCTGCGACCTGAAACGCTAAACCTCGGTAATGATGCAATTAACGATGCGACTGCGAAATTATCCATCTTCAAACATTACAATATTCAAGAAGGACTCATCCATGCCAGCGCCGATGGGCAGAAATTTGAATCACGGTTAGAGACGTTTAAAACCCGTTATTCATCCAAATATTTTGGTACCAACAAAGGGCTGACATCGATGAACCTGATAGCCAACCATGTAGCCTTGAATGCACAAATTATCGGTGCCAACGAACATGAATCACACTTTATTTTAGACCTGCTTCATAACAATACCTCTGAAATTAAGCCGGACATATTATCCACCGATACACATGGTGTTAATCATGTGAACTTTGCCTTGCTGGACTTGTTTGGGTACACATTTGCACCCCGTTATGCCCAGTTTGGAACAGTAATATCAGATCTTTTTGATGTGAGAGAGGGGGAAGAAAACAAGGCGACACTCTCGTTGAAAAAGCCTATCAATACCACGTTAATTGTCGATGAGTGGGATAGTATTCAACGGATCATAATATCGTTACAGCAAAAGACGATAACGCAGGCAATGCTTGTGAGAAAGCTTTCTGGCTACAGTCAAAACCACCCTTTACTGAAAGCGTTAACTGAGTACAACCGAATGCTCAAGGCCATGTATTTATTAGACTATATTGATGACGCCAGCCTAAGAACTTATGTCCAACGAGCTTTGAATCGCGGGGAAGCCTATCATCAATTACGTCGCGCTATTGCTCATGTAAATGGAAATCGTTTTCAAGGAAAGTCAGACGATGAAATCGTCTTATGGAACGAATGTGCAAGGCTTTTAACGAACGCCATTATCTATTTTAATTCGCTGATCTTGAGCCGATTACTAGAGCACTTTAAGGCAGAGGGTGACGATCAAAAATTGGAAATCATTAAGCAAGTTTCACCAGTGGCATGGCATAATATAAACTTGAACGGAACTTACAGCTTTAGCTTTGAACAAAACTTACTTGATTTAGATGAAATTATGCAATCAATAGTACAGAATGAAAATTAAGAGGCCTGTGAATGTCATGTTAGCTGTGGGTTGTAGCGATAAGTGTTACATTAGGCGGGGATGTCCCCAGAACCCCAAGATCCGGCGCAGGCTCTGCTGGTCAAGGCCGGTCATGGGGCGTTGTATCTTGGCCTGTTGCTGATGCCGATAACCGGGGTAATGGTCATGCTGGGTGGTGGCCACGGGATTACGGCTTTCGGTATCGAGCTTTTTGCTGAAGGCGAGGAAATTGCCTGGGCCCAAGCCCTGGGACAGCTCCATTCGCCAATCGCATGGATTTTGACCGTTTTGATTGTTGGTCATATTGGTATGGCACTGATTCATCACTTCGTGAAAAGAGACGATACGCTTAAACGTATGGTGTGATGAGGCAATCTCCAAAACCAAAAATTCTCGTTATTTCGCGACTTGATTGCAAATACCTCCGAGCGGGGATCGCAGAGCGCGAAACGGGTCTGTGGTTTGAGTCAACCAAAGGAGTCCCTCAAGGTGGGCCATTATCCCCTTTGCTTTCCAACATCTTACTCGATGAATTAGATAAGAAGCTAACCTACAAACACCTTAAGTTTGCACGTTACGCTGATGATATAATCATTTTAGTAAAAACGAAAAGCGAAGGACTCATAATCCAGCGGGAAATTACTGCGTTCATCACTCAGCGATTAAAACTCAAAGTGAATGAATCGAAAAGTCGAGTCGGTCCCGTATCAGGCTCGAAATTTCTCGGGTTTACCTTCCGTTACGCTCAAGTGCAGATCCACGAACAGGCGCTAAAGAAATTCAAAGCAAATGTAAGAGAACTCACTAACCGCAACTGGGGGATCTCAATGACCCTACAAATTCATAAACTCACACAGTATTTGCGCGGCTGGGGGAACTACTACCTAATAGCCAACGCTTATCAGCTAACGGTGGATTTAGATCACTGGATCCGACGTAGGATAAGAATGTGCTACTGGCGGCAATGGCGTAAACCTCGCACCAAAGTACGCAGTTTAATGAAATTGGGTGTTAGCGAGCGACTCGCCATAGCCTGTGGTATCACCAGTAAAGGCCCTTGTAGAAGCTCAAAAACAAAAGGAATTAACATTGCGCTAGGTAATGACTATTTAGCATCACAAGGTTTAGTGTCATTGAAAGATATTTGGATCAATATTCATTACGGGAGATGAACCGCCCATTGCGGACCCGCATGATGGGTGGTGTGGGGGCTGGAGGTTAGAGACCTCCGGCTACCCGATTAGTGCACATTAAAATTTTATTGTTTTGCGCTTTGAGGGCATAATGTCGCAGAACCAACTGTTTTTGTGAAAGTGCCTCTTGGGCTTTTGTAATAGCACGTTTTATTCAGGCCACTTGTGGTTTGGCCTGACAAAAAACCAGTATTACTAGAAGCACCACCAAAACCTTTGCCATCTTCTGCTGAAAGAGGGCATAAACTTACGTTACTAACAGTTTTACTAAACGAACCTGATGCTCCGTTGTAGTAACATATTTTATTTAAGCCACTGGTCTGCTTGCCCGTTAATTGCCCTGTACCCGCGAAACTAGAAACAGATATACCTGCAAGCATAATTAGGGTTAAAGTTGTTTTCATCATGATACTTCCTTTTATTAGTTGAGATTGATACTACTGGTTCGGTGCATGTGCACTAACGCCCCGCGCATGCGCGCGAACTTGTGAGCGTCGCAGGGGCCGTAGGCCCCGAATGACGCGGCTTGTTAAATTGCATTACTTCCCAACCTTTTTGTACAGATTGTCGAAATGCTCATTTGCTTCTTTGGAATTTAAAATTTGACGCTCTTCTGTTTTTTGAGTGTTGTATTCCAATAACTTTTGAATAAAGACATCAAAAAAGCCAAGCGGCAAAACTAGGGAAATTACGACAGAAATAACTATTAACTCCCCCAACCAGTCAGGAAAAAAGAAATACGATAGTACAACCAATAAAGCCAAGACGATTTTAAGAAATTTTACCCAACCACAGAGCTTCAAAGCTGATTGAATATCACTTTCAAGCTGCACATATTTCAAATCAGGCACTTGTCACTCCGTTGCAATTTAACAATTTAATAGTGCGCTCATCGCGCATATTTCTGCCGACTAAACGCTCATTTGTCTACTATATAGTTTTAACAAATAACCTAAGGTATTACTATCACTAAGTTTTCTAAAATATTGAGTTAAGTTAAATAGATCAATATGCGCGTGCAGCTCATTTACATGAATATATGCGCAAAAAGCAGTTTGACCAATCAATTAACTACTATATTTAGCCAATCTCAATGACCGCTTCTCGCTCAAAGCCGACCTATAGAGTAATTACTTTAACACGTCTTGGGGCAAAGGCGATTTATATACATAACCCGTCTATGGACAAAAACAACTTTGAGTATTTATTCGGTAACGCTTCACTAACCGGAATTTTGGGGCGAAGCGAGTAAAATTTCCAAGTGCAGTGACTTGTTAGCATGCTACCGAACACGTTTAGAGTTAGTTAAGTAATCGCTACCAGACAACGGCCCTTTATATATATCTTCTAATAAAAAGTGCAGTACTTCTTTGAGTTCTTTTTTGCCACTTGGCAATGCTATTTTGCCATTATTTACAACGACTGGAATGTCAGGAAAATTGGCCGCAGCAGTGGATATTTGGATAACAGTATAGTTATCTAACACCCCCGAACTCTTAATGGAGTGCGCCATCTTTCTTACTTGCGTATCAGCTTCTGAGATAAAAATTGCAAGATCAGTAATTTCCAATGAAGTATGTTGCGACATCTGAGTTAAGTCTTCGTCTGTTGCCTCTCGATAAAACTCTGACAGATCGAAAACCATTCGAGCATTGTGGAAACTTTTGAACTTTGTTTTATTGCCTTCAATAATTGCTACTAACTTATTATCAATCGTAAAGATATCATCAGTAGTTTTTATAAACGTATTGCCAGTTTGCATCTTTATTATAGGGAGCTGATTTAGCGAAAGAGCCTGTCTTGATGAAAACTTTTGAACAAACACTTTAGTTTGACCATTTGTAGTAATGCCTGTAAATATTGCCTTTATCGGCTCATTTGAGAAGTTGGAAATATTCACGTCCGTAAAAGATGATGCATTTGCATTGATTGCATTCGCCATTAACGTTGATTCACTAATATCATCAATAGTGAGGACTTCATTCGCGTCTGGCTTCCAGTCACCATTAAAATCCACTTCAGTATCTACTCCTTGCTCAAAGGAGACTCGCTGATCTTCAAATATTTGAATTAGCTCTGACTGAAGTGGATTATTTACCCTAATTCGTTTAACTTGACAGCTGCCGCTATCGTCCTTAATAAACGCAAAAAAATTCTGCTGTGCTGTCATTTTATTCCTCTACATCGATAACTATATATTCTGTTAGCTGAGCCACTGTTAAGGGTTGGCTAGCATGCCTAAGTTCTTTTTTTGTTATGAGTACGTAAGTTACACCCTCTGGTGTACCTACTTTATAAAAGTGCCATTTCATGATGCCTAGAAGAGGGTTGAAGTGATAGCTATACCCAGTACTGGTTATCACGGCAAATATTAATAATGTTGGAACCCAGACTGTCCAGTTTAATGCCGTGAAACTTGCGGTAAAAAGCGGTAGTAAATATAAAAGAAGAAAGCCCATATTTTCGCGATCAGCAGCTTCAACAGTCGCTACAGAAAAATTGAACCGCTCTAGGTTCTTTTTGGCATAGCGAAGCATCCAGATGCAAACCAGTACTAGGAATAATGAAGCAGCAATAGCCAAGCTAGCAAATGTTTTTTCGTCATTAAACCAAGCTACCCACGCATAAGTAAAGCCTACAGGAGCTATTGCTGTGCTAGTAAGTAAAATTTTGGCAAGTGTGCTTAACACATTATTTCCTTTGCTCTAAGTTATGATTGAACTCGATTTGCATGCTAACAATTTAATATCGAGCGATTAGGTAGTTTTTCTACCGTAATCTGTCTCGTTTGTCCTATGGCTATTGATAGCAAAGTTAGGAAGTAATTACCAGCATATTGCTCTAAATGTGGTCACGACGAACATGACCTATTGGCTCGTTTTCCTGACTGTGGAAGAAATTTAAGGATTATGGAAATATAAATAAGGATGAACGTCAGCTTCACTCAAAGCCTCCCATAGAGCTTTGTCGTTAACTCGCAATGGGGCAAAGGCGAGTTACATTTATAACTTGCCTCTGGACAAAAACGTTTTAGGTCGTCGGCTGTTTTCGACGAATTTTGCATAAAATTTCTATGGGTTAACGCCCGCTTAAGCGGACAAAAATTGTTGGTTATTTTGTGGAACGAAGCGGAACCTAACCAACTGTTTTTGTACGTTTAAAGCGTTATTTATGCCACTATCTATTAGTATTAAAGTAATCATATGTATACACCCAATCCAATGTTTGATGATAAAAATATTCATAATATACAAAGTTTAACTCCCATTTCCAGGCATTAAAGCTACTATACATTTCAAAAATAGCTTGTACATGAACTGATGCGTGTATTATTTTTTTATCTAAGACATCTTGATTAGCCACATGAACTAGAGTTCGTGTTTTTCCGGTAATATATCGTTTTCTAATTTTGAAATATTGAATAATTCTTATTGGTGTTATTTTGAACTTTTCAACCCATTTTTCTTTGTAGATATTTACAGAAACTCTTCCATTTTTATCACCTTTTATTTCTCGCAGAATTCTCATTGGTACAAGGTATGAAGATAAATATGAATCATTATATTTATGAAAAATGTGAATTATCAAATAATCAGATTTTTCATACTGAACATTACTTAGTGATACTTTATCTTCAACAGTACTTTTTACTTCTACTAAACTAGCATCAATTTTTAAATCAAAACCACGATTATTTGAATCAAGATCTGGTTTTTCTACAAATAATAACTCTGTTAAAGCTTCACCAGTAGCTCCTAACACTGTCTTTGCATCATGCCCTTGTTTAGAAACAGGTGGTGTAATGTCGTTTACGTATAGTACTTTAGAAATTTCTTTAAAAGCTGCTGGTTTTTTCTTTGTTGCAAGTAATGGAACATCTTTTTTAATGAAATTATATCTAAGATCTTTCTTATATGCAGATAAGATAACTTCATCGACAGCCTTCGCTACTCGATTCTTTCTGAATAACCTAGATGGTAATCGGGACATCAACTTACCTTTTCAGTTCGGTAGTGGCATAACAGCGTATTACCGAGAATTCCCGTTAACACTCAATGTGTCAATTTCCAGAATTATCAAAATACGATTTTTATTAATTTAATTATTAATAACTTACACATAGCCTAAAGGAATTACAATTGTTTAGATTCTCCTGTAACCGAGAATTTACTTTTTCGAGAATTGCTAAAATTACATTACGAGAATTGATTATTCATTCATTAACATTTTGAATGCCTGCTTCGCTAAAAGCAGCCATTAGAGGATTTACCCTAACTTGTTTTGGGGCAATGACGAGTCAGCAGATAACTTGCCAATGGACAAAAATGAGTTAGAGCCGACCAGGGACCCTGTGCTCGAAGCGGATACTGACTCATAAATTTTAAATGTCGGCTGTTTGGAGATAAACAGACATTTAACCTGCTCAAATTTTCGTTTTTGTAGGTTGTGCCAAAGGCTCACCAAACGTTTTGGCATATTTTATAAAGTTGTTGGGATTCACTTTGTTCGACCTAATATGTAGGATCAATCAGTAGAAAAGGAAGATGGTTGTTTAACAGGTTTGTAGTTGAGTATACTATTTACCTTATCCTTTAACTTTGGTTCAATATTACTGTGGGCATGAAGCCTACCGAGTAATTTAGGCTCTACCAAAGAAGATATTAATGGTTCATCTCTGCATCCTTTCCATTGCTCTAACGACTCGTAAATCAATTTATGCTGTTTATTGGTTATACGCAGGTCATTGCTCTTAATCACAACACCTGTTATTACCTTTACATCTGATTTTTCAAATAACTTCGTTTTATCTGGGTGAGAAATATGACCGTTAGAAACAATAATTTTCTTTATTACTGACAAAAAGTGTCTATTGATAGCATCTCCCGAAAAAGTCAGGTCGTCCACATAAACCGTCATCTTCACATCATGCTTATTTGCCAAATTATTTAGCTGTTCAAACATTCGAATGTTTGCCCAGAAAGCCAATGGCATACTTAGCTGACTACCTGTTGGAATGTGGCCGTTGTAAGTACAAATAGATGCTAATAAATCCGCAACATCTGGCGAGCACTTTAAAGTGTTGTAAAAAAAGTTAAAAACCATCTTTCTAGTAGTCGAAGGAAAAAACGATTTTATATCTGTGGTAAGTACTTTTTTATTACCGGTGTGAGCTTTAGCATTGGTTATATGCGAATGCTTTTTTCTCCCTGAATGAAGGTACTCTGGAAGCTCAATACGACACAAAAGACTAGCTATTCTGCAATGAATAGTTTTTTGACTGTCTTTAGGGTGCTGAATTGTTCTTGCTTTTCCCGACTTACCTTCCTGCTCAAACACAACATAATTGCCAGTATCAGCAGTAGCTATTTTTAATTCTGGGATAGTTACCCGTAATAAATCTGCTAACTTTCGCTTGGTTTTTAACTTATATAGAGAAGATTCGAATAATTTGTGTTTTCTGCGACTATGATCAACTTTAAGCTTTAATTTTTTCGACATTTTTCTCAATAAACCATTCCATGACGTTAACTATTTTAGAAGCTACTGCCTTCTTAAATTTACTAGAAGACAATCCTTCTCTTCCAATGTTCTCTGAGAAAAATATTAAAGAAGATACCGGAATATCAAATACTTCAGAATATTTATTTAATAACTCTAGACTAGCTGGTTTCTTGCCTGATTCTATTTCAGACAGATAGGATTTTGAAATTGCTAATTTATCTGCTAGCTCCACTTGTTTCATTTCGTGAAACTGTCTAATAACTTTTAATGCTCTATTTATCATAATGACCTCAAAAAATTAAGGGGAACACTAGCTAGCGTCATCCCCTTCAAAGAATCTCCAAACTCGATAAATCAAGCCTAAGACTTTTACTGCACCTTTAATAAGTTTCCAAACTAAAGCTTTAGTCTTTTTAGGTTTTTTCTCTTGCTGTGTCTGTTGGGCACGAATAGTATTTTTTTCTGGCATTTAAGCACTCCTCTGAAATTCCAAACCACCGAATGCGGCTTGGCTTCGCCTATCTCAGAGATATGAGAGTGTCCAACAGTTAACCCCTAATTTTCACACCGTGGTTTCGCCCACGGTGTGTCCCCTACGGTCTTATCACGATACTAGCCAAGGAAGCCCAAGGGTAGCAGGAAGTGCGCAGGAAAATGATAGAAAGCAAAGCTTTCCACGGATATCCGAAAACATCCAATTATTTGGCGAGTTCCTCTCTACTAATTCGCAAGGGTAATTTATTGTATTAAAACCTTTCTGTCAATAAAAGTTCTCTATTAGCGAACTTTTTCAAGTGTATTAGTTGAACTTTGAGAACCTCAAAGCCTAAAGTGCTTAAAACACGCTAACACCACCTTCTATAGAAGAAAGTGCAGCTTAATAATAGATATATTCTACTAATAAAAATTTATCGCGCCAGCTAATTAAACCGCTTAACCTCGTAAGCAGACGGGTAATTAAAACATATTTAAGATCCGCTTCGCGCTCATTTGCGACGCTCGACTAAACTCGTTATGGGGCAAAACCAATTTGTAAAATATGCAATTTGCTAACTCGAAAAGGAGCAAAACCAATTTGCAAAATATGCAATTTGCTAACTCGAAAAGGGGCAGAAACGAGTTATACCGGAATGACTGCTTTTGTCACATATGCGTCTGTCAGATTTGATCAAAACCTAAAAATCAAACCTGACAGATTAAGTTAAGACTGATTCACTGTATTCTTCTTATCAACTCATTTTGACGTAATATTGCTAAGGTATCCGAAGGCGTAACTTTCCACGCGTCCGACAATCTGCGTAAAGTAAAAACACCTAATTCAAGTCTATCATCGGGTGACAAGAAGTGGTGCAAGTGTCGGCCAGCGACTGAAATAGTGACAGCAGCCCCCTGCGCCCCATTGTTATACACTACAACCCCTTTGTTTTTATTATCGCCATGAAATGAAGCTTTTACTTCGCTTTTCAAGCCAAATAACACGCCGCACAACCCGGTTAACTCGCTTTTAGTCAACTGAATTATCGTTTTACTTGCCCAGTCTGGTGATTCACCAGGGGAGTTAATAGTAGTCATTTCAATACTTAACGTCTGCAAGCCAAGCCGACTAGATGTGTACTGAACGTTCATAGCTGTGCGCTTTAATGGTTCTGGGTGCCTATCTGCATAAAATGTAAGTGCTTCACCAAAATTGTTCTGTTGTGACATTCTTCCCCCCTAAATATCTAAGCGTTTACTCGCTGCTCTTAGGCGTTCATCACCCCTAAAGTCATATTTTTGCGTTGTTGCTAAGCTTGCATGGCCCATTGCATCTTTAACTGTAATTAGATCTTCGCCGTTCTCTAGCATTGACGAAGCGAATGTCCTTCTTAGGTCATGCGGGGCACACTTTTCTATACCGGCCTCGACAGATCTACTGTTTAAAATATGGTAAATTGCCTGGCTAGTCATGCGCTCTGAGGTAACATCATCGTATCTACGAACACGACTAAATAGTGGCCCTGGAATATCACTTCGCACTTCCTCAATCCAGCTTTCAAGCCTTTGAAATGCGCCATCTGGCAAGTAGGCCATGCGCTCTTTATTACCTTTACCTAGCACTTTTAGCGAGCGGTTATGCCGGTTATAATGAGAAAAATCAAGGGATACAACTTCAGCTCTTCGTAATCCGCACCCGACTAAAACAGATAAAATAGCGTTATCTCTAACCCCAATAGCAGACTTATCACTTTCACATGTGAAAAATAATTTCTTAACTTCAGCAGGGGCCAGGGCTCTACCTTTAGGTATTCTTGACCCTCTAACCGACTTAACTAACTTGATATGTTGGTAAGTATCGGTGCTAATAAGCTTAAGTGTCCATGCCTCTACGGCTACACCTTTTATTGCCGCCAAGTAATTATTTATAGTGGCCGGTGCTTTTCCCGCATCAGTGAGCATGGTCAAAACTGCCTGTACATGGTGCCGCTCAAGCATACCCCAAGGACAGGTTCTTAAATCATGATAGCCCATCATTTTAGCTATGTTGTTTAAAAACGACCTCATGGCTAGCCGGCTACTTTCAGCCCTTAAGCCCATTAAGTATGAAACAGCAGGATTTTTTTCAATACCATTTACACCAGTGCCAGCAGCCTCCGCACTTAATACTTCAAAAGTACGCTCTGCAGGGAGAAATGTGACTTCGGTATTTTCATCATTGTTTTGTTCGTGCATTTTTTGATGCCTCAAAGTAACTTTGTGCTTTTGCTCCATACTTAGTTTAAGTTTGTGTGTTTAGAACAACCCTACATAATGAAGTACGGACATATTATCTGTGTTTATTTTGCCCAGTATCACACCTAAATTACAGCTTCTAATTTTAAATTCTGATGGTGTTGACTCGATATTTATTATATCACAGGCTCTACTTTCTAAAAGGGTCATTTTAATAAGTAGAGAAATCACAGTTAAAAAGCCTAATAAGCTTTAAGTACAGACAGTAAAGTTTCTCGAAGTTTGTTTTTGTTATGAAGCACTAGTTTTAAGGTTATTCGTGTCGCTCAAACACAGTTACTAAAACTCGGTTACCTTTATCATCAATAACAACTAGATATGTAAAAGTTGAAGTAGGGTGCGACCATGCTTCTATATTATCCGAGCGCCCATACTTTCTTTCTTTATGGGCCAAGATTTTTGTATCTAAAGGCAAGATCCGAAGATCTGGATGCATTAACCTTTTCGTTAAAGAAGCCCAAGGCTTTTTGGGGCATCCAGAAGATATACGCTCTTCATATTGTTCAACAGCATGTTGGGTAACTTTTAGAGCTCCCATAGTAGGGGTGATTATTTCAGCGTACTCTTGAGTGCGAACATCTTTACCTTCTTCTATAACTATAGGTAAAGCCTCATCAGGATTAGCCATAAACTCAAGCTTTTGTGATACCTCAATGGTTACCCCTTTCATTCTATTGAGTAAAAAGCTTGCGTATTTAACTGCAAACTTTTTACTTGACTTACCAAGTGCTAATTTTTTAATTGCACCTTTGGATGCTACCAGCTTGTATCCACTGCCTCCGCCTGGGGCCCTATCAAAAACCTTCATATCAAACAGGAGATACTGAATTGCTATTAGCTCTCCAACTAGAGCTGGGTCTTCACTGCTTGAGCGTAAGTTGAGGTCGATAATCCCCTTGTTCTTTGTGCCGACGCGCCAAAATATTCGGGCTTTAGTACTCGCAATTCGCTCAGAAACTGTTGTTAAAGTCATCATAATTATTCACCTCTTGATTATGGGTTATTTTAGCGGTGCCCGCCAAAGTACCCTATGAATGTAACGTCAGAGTATCATACTTTAAATTAATGCAACCCATCGTACTTGGCTATCGTCTACCATTGATGTACCAAGATCTGTCGCATACGCCTTTTCTTTTTCCATCTTCGTAATAAACACCAACACTCCCAGATAACCAAGCCCGATGCATCCGCGTCTTTGCAAAAAAACGCCTTAAAACGCGGGGGATTTTGATTTGTTTGTAACCCAAACAGTAAAAATTGCTTAACATTGATTTCGCCCTATGTAATTACGTTAATTAAACATATAACTCCGAATGAAAAAAAGCACCCGAAGGTGCTTTTTATGTTAGTAATACCTAAAAATTCAAAATACTACTATTGTGTTCAATTATATCTTCAGGCTGTATAGCTTCAAATGAATAGATCTCCACTTCATAAGTGAGTGTTTCTATATTTTTTATAGATACATCCTTTCCTAAGAATGAGCTAATTTGCAAAAATGTTATTTCACTTTTATGCTCGTTGTTTATTGCCGTTCTTAGTTTTTCGATAGCTTGATCATGGGCTGAATATTTATTGGTTTTCATAATGCCTCCTAATTATAAAGGGAAGCCCCACAGGGCGCTTGCCCTTATGGGTTTATAAAGTTCCATTAAAAATAGATCCAATCGGCTTTCGTATATTAGTTACATAGGATTTCACGCGCACTTTCGGACTTTCAAGAAGCTGAGTTACCCCAAGCTCTTTTAGTCTCTTTTTTAATGAGTGATGCGTTCTCTCGCGAACTAATATGGTTTTATTTTGTATTAACTCAATAAAATTATACTTATCCATTTTAACTCCTAAATTAATAAGAGCTGCCGCCCATAAGGGCTTCGACAGCCCCTTTGGGTGTGATGTTTCTAAGTTGCAGATTTTATATCTTCACTTAGGTATTTTATTTGTTGTTTATTCCGATTTACTAGCGTTGTTATTTCACGCTTGTAATTATCAGATAAATCTCTATTTTCTAGTGCAAATAAAAGTTTTGAATTGCATTCCTCTAAGAAAGATTTCATTTTTTTACTTAGCGCTAGATCTTGCTTTTGCCTTAAGTTCATCAATAAATTCCAATCCAAATTTAAACACAGAATGATATTTCATCGAAAAGCTAGCTCACTTGAGTTAACAACTTCGATAAACCTATCATCAGCATAAAAACCAACACTAAAAACTTTAGGTTTTAGTGATATGTAATAGAGAATCGATCTCTCATCAAAAGCTTTTATATATTTAGCTAGATGCATCAATGTAAGATTATCTTCAGACATTTCTTCATCAGACATACAGCAAAGCAGTATTGAATTTTCTATTAAGATTTCAACCCCGTTAATAAAATCAAATTTTGGTCGCGTTATCAGCGGAGCGTCACCAAAACAACAAATTTGGCTTTCTACGATTTCAGAAAGCATTTCAGCTGTCATTGGTGCTTTAATATCTTCAATAAGCATAAGTATTTCCTCATTTTATAGGAAAACTAAGTGCCCGTTGGGCAAGTAGTTTCCCAACGGATTTTTTAATAGCTTGCTAAGCTAGTGTATTAATTGTTAGAACATTAAGATTCATTTCCGATATTTTCTGGCAGTGTTCTATATAAAAATCATTACCTTTGATACCAGCTTCACCCCTTACGTATTTTTCAAAAATATCTTCTGCTTCTTCTGCAGATGTTGCGCTTACGAGTTTAAATTCATTTTCGCAATCGCACACTCGACCAGCAACCAAATATAAATCACAAGAATTGATACTGTTTTCATGCGTAGTACATTGATTTTTCATAGTTTTATTTCCTTTTATAGAGTTAATGGACAAGGCCCACAGGCAATGCTCATTATTGTTAATAAAGCCCTCTTTAATTTAGGAAATTAAGAGGGCTTTTATGGTCACTGTGCAAAATTTGATATAATTCAAACATTGCCACCAGCGGTTCTTCTTGAGATAAAATCTCTAAGATATGATGCCCCAGGGAAAGCATGCTTCCCTTGACTCATCAACACATCATTCCAATCCACACCTTTTTCTTGAGCAGTTATGGGTTGTTTAGGTATAAGGATAAACACCTGAATACCATTTTTTTCTAAACGAGCTTTTAGAGTCGCTGCAGACTTTTGGCCTGTTAACGATCTATCTTTATCTGCCCAAATCAAAACAGTATGCACACCCTCTGGAGCTTCAAATGTCTCTAGTAAGGTTGCGTTAACTGTTGCCCATACAGGTATATTAGAAGCGCGATATGCTGCTAAAGCAGTTTCAACACCTTCTGCAACACCAAGAATGCCTTCACTTGGATGACCCAACCGAATTGATGCACCTGTTACAGAAAAGTTTTCTGGTATAGGCATCATTTTTTTGGGTGATGGGACATTCGCTTTCATGCCGGTTGCGGTTAAATAAATACGATGTAAAGTGATTAACTTTCCTTTTTTGTCGCGGATAGCACATACAATAGAGGGGAATTTTCCAACCTCATTACCATCTTCGTCATAATAAGAAAGCGCCGGATGAAACCGGAGGCAATCACTTTTTTCTACCTCCGCCCACCGAAATATTAATTCGCGGTTCTGGAAATAAGCACGCATTGGTTCAACCATTTGGCTTGAAATGGGAAGGCACTCTTCACTCCATATCTTTGCAATTTTACCTTCGAGCTTTGCGCTATACGCCTTTTGGCGTTCAGCATTTAACTCCATATCCTCCTGCAACTTAGTTAGCCAGGCTTCTGTCTTTACACTTTTAAATGTGCTGACATTACTTGGCTTGACCTCAGCATTTGTGGATGGCTTAGGTGCCGTCCCAGGCTTGCTAGTCGCAGCTGTTTTGGTGCTTTGATTAGTTACCTCATGCTGTTGCTTTTTTTCTTGCCATGATAACTCCGGCTCTATTGAGAGGAAGTTACCAATAGCTTCAAGTGTTTCTTTAAAACTCCAGTTATTCAGCCACATCAACAGCTCAAAACCATCGTGACGAGGGCCGCATGTATTACATACACCTCCGCCTGTTTCTAAGAAATCACTTTTAAATAATCGGAAGCCATCTTTACCACCGTGAACCGGGCAGCTTACATGGCGACCTAACTTTTTCAGTGCATCAGTTGCGTGTGGAGCAAGAGCTGAAACAATGAAGATCCAATTGCCATTAGCGGCAAAGCGTACTTTATCTGCTTTATAATAAGACATTGTTCTCACCTTTTTTATGAGCCTCGCACATCGAGGCTTCCTTAAATCCCTATGAAGGGGCTTAAGGAAACCCCGACATTTGAGATATTTAAAAGGGAGCTACCCCATCAGGGATATACTCCCCGTTGGGATTAAATATTTAGAGAGGGGTGCTGAAAATTTCCGCATCTTCAAATGCGAAATATATTTCAACATCTCCATTTTTAGATTTAATAATGATTTCTTCAGGACTTAATGACCCTTCATAGCGTGGCATAGGGTAAAACAGTCGTGTTTTTTCCCAGTTTTTGCTGTCTGTGAAAGATACACCCAACTGACCAGCACACACCTTAAGAAATACATTTAGGTCTTGCTTGCCAAATAGGGTTACTTTATTTATTACCTTTTCACTAACATAGACACTGTAATTAAAACCAGCTTCCTTAGTTAGTTCATTTACCGGTAACAACTTTTTAGGTGTGATAGTTAATTCATTAATATTCATTTAGATGTACTCCAATGTATAGGTACACCTCCCCAACGGATGTGTACCGTTAGGTGAAATTAAAGATTGTGCTATATAGAAAGGCTCCATATAACTAGTTTATTTGCTATTTGTTTGAAGAGGCCAGCTACCTCATTTTTACTCTCATCTTGAGAGAAAAAGCTTATTACCAATATTATCGACTCGCAATGACATTGGTAGTCAGCCTTAGAAGGAAGAGAGGGGTTACCCCCTCTCTTTGTGCTTACGCTGCATTTTTAGCATGATTATTAATGCGTTCTTTTGCATCAAAAATAGCATGGTGGATTATTTCTTTACGAAAACCTCCGTAATTTTTATCTTCGGCCTTGATAGTCACCCCATAAATAGAATGCATACCAAGAGTTTCAGACGTTTTTTTATTAATAACTTCAGCCATAAATCCAGTCATCCGACTCTTACCATTAAGATAGTTGTCTATGTCAATATGGCTCAGTTTTTCACAAAAAACATCGATATCATAATGATCTATAACCGGCACTTCTGAATATTTAACTATGTAGTTTGCAGTTTCACGCTCTTCCAATACTTTACTTTCAGATGATACCGCTTGGAATAATCTCTCAGCTTCACACGTTAGTTGCTTGGATAATTGAAGTGCATCTTCTTTTATCATTTTGCAGACTTTAACCCAAGCTAAGATTAAATCATCCCCTAAGCCACTCCTGATTACTTCACCTTGATTGTATAAAAAATTAAATACTTCAAAGTTATCATTAAAACTCATGACTTCACTGTAATGGTTATTGTGTAAAACGCTTTTACTAACAATTGTAAAGGCGTTCAAATCAACTTCCTCAGCAATTAAAAGGAAAGCTTCTAAGCAATCAATTTCATCAACTGTAGGTTCCCCATTTAATAGGAGTCGTTCAAGTATAAGTAATGTATCTTGCAGGGATAAATCCCCAATATAAACGACTCCATTACTTTGGTTTTCCTCAAAATTAAATTGAACCTCAACACTTTCAGGATAACTCAATTCCACTAAGCGCTTTTTAAGGTGGTTAGCAACAGCGTTTTTCATGCTTCCCCCCTTAGCCTAAGTTAAGTTTATTAAAGTTAACTTCTGCCTCATCACCATAAGTGTAAAACACAACCCCATCACTATTTACAGAAACAAAGATGGAACAACGCAGCCCTGTTAGTTTGCTTGCGTAAATTATGCTTACATGCATTCCTCGATATTTACTTCTTAGTGCGTTTTCTATTTCATTCACTGAACTAAAGGACTGAACATCGCTGAAGTTTTGTATTTTAAATTCTTTAGTCATGGTATCTCCAAATTATGTAATTGAGATACGTAACCCAGCTGGATTGCGTATCTCAGTGGGTTAATATTTACTGTTTAAGGCCAGCTACCATTGATAGCCAAAATATGGCTAGATAGGAACAGGGTATAATCAATAATGCCTTGTAACAAAGCTCTATCTGCCCTTTTGGGGTGTAAAAATAAAAGTTTCACATGTGAAACTTATTCGATAAGCACAATAACTCTACACTTACCGGTTTGTCCTGTTAATGCACACTTGCCAATTTCCGTTCTTGCTCTTGATATAAATAGAAGATCTAGCGGAACAGGTTTCCCTAGTGCTCTTAATTCATTTATATTTGCTTCATTTTCATCATTAGTTTCATACGAAAAGTATTGGCATTGCCCTAATTCGTATAAATGACCAAAATTTGCATCCAGATACGTTTCAACTTCTGTCTTTGAAACGTTGAGTAAAAACAAGACCTCTTCACCAAAATCCATGTGTCCTCCCTGAATAGGCTGGCCCCTAAAATAAAAGAGCCAGCTTTATAAGGTTTTATTAAAAAAGTAGTGGAACAATTCCTGTCATGAAACCCATAACACCAAGCATGGCACCAGCCACACCTAACTTAATAGATAACTGAACATTCTGATCAGGGTGATGCCAAAACCAACACCAAATTTCCCAATGCTTTGCTCTACGCACTTCTAAATTTACCTCTTGCTTATAACGGATGCTTAATGTGTCTACAGCATCGTAATCTAAGCCAATTGCACTTTTGCAAATCTTCAAGCCTGAGTGACCCATTGCGTACCTGAGCACTTTACTGCCATTCTCATTGTTAATTATTACTAATGCTTCTCTTCTAAAAAAACGACTTTTGTCTTTTCTGGTTGAGTCCATATTGTAATTATTAAGCCTGACAATACAGTGCTGCAGACCACTATCCTCAGGAGGTAAACGGATTACGTTTTCAATTTTCATTATGATTTCCTTTAGTTGTATAAAGGCACATCATCCCCTTTCGGGGCTAATGGCCCCTGGAGGGTTATAAAATGCTGTTTGTTTATAGAGGCCAGTTACCTCATTTTCACCCATTAGTGGGTAAAACCTTTTCTCAAAGTTGGATTTTTAAAAGCATCTTTGGCAAAAGGTTGAAATGCAGGAGGCGCAATTAAGCGCGCCTCCTGGTTATTTTTCAATTAAAAATAATATTCATAGATAAATGGTTCATCCTTATTCATCTTCAGAAGAATAGGGAATGTTAGGCCAGTAAAAAACAAAACCAAAACCCATATTATCTTTTTTAGGCTGTCCAAATTCTTTGTACACCTTACCTACTTGCATCACAACTTCGCTAATATCATGACCAGCCGGTGTTGTTATGCTTAGGCAGGTTTTCCCATACATGTAGCGACCTGAATAGCTCGATACTCGATATATATCCCTCTCACGATCACCATTAAGCTCTTTAGCTGCTTTACGTAAAACACCCGCAAAAATTTCAGCTTTTTCACTCAGTGGTATTTCACCAAGACTTTCTATCGCTAGTACAGATTCAACATTTCCATCACCTATAGCTTTTTTGGCTAGGGCAACTTTCTGCTGTACCAACTCTTCAGAAAACGGTTTCCAAATTTCTTCCGCGTCTTTTTCAATGCTTTGTATAGCTTCTTCCCAGCTCCAAAAATCAATACCATCTCTAAAAGAGCAGTGCTCTGGTTCTTGGTTGTTAGCTATGCACTCAAGTAAAAGCTCATAACCCTCATACCACTTACCATGGAATGCTGGAGTGAACTCTAGGACACCTGCTGAAGCAACGCCCAATGCTTGTTGTTTTATAGATTTCATATTATTACTACCTTCTAAAATTTGATTTTAGAGCGCAGCAACCCCGATAGGGCCAACTGCGCCCCATTAGGGATTATTTAGTTTTATCTGACTTTTAGGGCGAGGTTCTCTACTTTAGATTTGACAAGGTAAGTCATCTCTTCCATAGCGTTATCGCCACCTAATATAGCCACATACTCAATATTTAACCTTGCCGGTTGTTATTTGGTGTTTTCAAACGCTTTAAAGTAAAGAGCGTTTGCTCTCTAAGCGTTTCAGGGCTGTAACCTAACTCTGAACAACAAACGACAAATGAAAATGGATCGATATCATTGGACATTAACCATTTCATCGATTCATCTTTAGTCGCTACTCCTGTTCTACCATCAGCTAGAGATTTTAGGGTGTTACATAGTAAGCCTTCTCTAAGGTCTGTTATAGCTGACTCATCCCATTCTACCTTTGCTTTAAACGGGATTATTTGTGCTGTCTTTACTGGCTCGTAAGGGCCAAATATATCCAGCTCAAGTTGAACTTCTTGATTAACAAGATGCTCATATAAGTTAATATTTATTGCTTTCATGAGCTTACCTTTTAAATTTAAGGGCTCAAAACCCAGAAAGGGTTAAGAGCCTTTCTGGGAGCAAATTTCATATTAGTACTTAGAATTTTTGACTTTCAATTTGGTTTTCTAACCAGGATTTCAATGAGATAAGCTCGTTGAGATATTCTGGCTCGCATTCCTTTTGAGCATCAATTGATACCGCGTGCAACATATTCTCCGCTTCGGAAAGTGTTTCAATATTGCCACCGGGAAACTTTACATGTTGTGTACTCATAATTACTCCTATTAAAGAAATTTACCGCCCCAGCAGGGAGTAAGTTTCTATGTTAAAAACGCTTAAAAGCGTGTTAAGTTAATCTTGGTTTAAAATGACAACTTCAGTTGTTGCGCTAGCACAACAAACTAAAACCTCACCCTCTCCAAGAAATGCTATCGGTTTCTCGTGATAAATTACTTCGCCACTTAATAACCGTTTTTTACAAATCCCACAAAAACCACTACGACAGTGTGTTTCTACAGAAATTTGTTTATTTTCCATTTGTACCAATAACGTATCGTTGCTGGCCGGAAGTGTTATCTCCATTAGTTCCCTCCTAATTGCAGAGAGAGCCTAATGGCCTTGCCTATATAATCAGCCATCAAGCGGTTGCCTGTTGTACTGAAATAAGCTTGCCACTCTGTCCAACTACCTATATCCGATATTGATTTAGGTGACTCGAACACTCCCCAAATCCTTAGATCACAACCTTTCTCAAGAACGCTATTAACTTTGTTCGTTAAGTACTTACTTGATAGGTCTAAGTTCAGGTTTGAAGGTGGCTGCGTAATCAGGTGTTCAGCCTTCTCAAAACTAATTTCCTCTACAAGCCCTGTTTTGATATTTATTAGAAACGGAACTACCTTTTGCCCATGACTACCCCACAGCCAATGCGTGATGTATCCAGGGTCAACCCCTAATTGACAGGGAATGAGTACTGTACCGTTTGTCCTTAATAACCAAACAAGATTATCATCTTTGTAGCGAGTTAATAATTTCAAGTCTGTGTTCAAATCACCTTGATTGCTCACAGGTAATTCGAGGTTAGCGGCTATGTCTTGCATAGTTCGTGCTATTTTATTGATATGATTATTCATGGTGCTATTCCTACATTGTAATTTTAGGACGCACCAACCCCATAGGGTGATACGCCCTTAGGGTGGATTTATATACTGTTTGTTTGAAGAGGCCAGCTACCTCATTTTTACTCTCATATTGAGAGAAAAAACCATTTATCCGCGCTATGCTACTTAAAAACATATCCCGGATAAATAATTATGGTCAATACTAATTAAGTTTTTAGGCTTAGGGCTAATCTACTTTTGCCCTTTTAGGGCGTACTAAATTGAATAAAACAGTATTTTGTACATACATAAATTAAATACCCCCAAAAGGGGGTATTTAATATTTGTCATATCTTGTTATGCTGCCGTTGAAATCAAAGACTTCTCCATTAACTTAAACAAGGTTTTCTTCAGATCGCTTACATCATTAATAAGTATATTGTTTGAAAAGAATCGATTAATGAAAGGTATATTAATACCAATACCGACCATTTCAACACCACTACTCTCGCAAAGATCTATTACAGATTTACATGATTTTTCGTCGTTAGGCGAACCATCAGTAATTACTATAATCATTTTGCGTTCTTCACGAGTTTTACTTAACTCAAAAGCTGCATACCAGATAGCCTCTGCCATTGGTGTGCTTCCTTTTGGCCCAAGCATAAACTTACCAGCTTGATTAACAACATTTTCACCATGCTTTACCACACTATACACAGGCGTTCTGTTGTTGCCCATGAAGTATGTTACAGCAGGATTAACCCCCTGAATTGGCTCTAACGCTAACGCTAACGAAAGTGCTGACTCTCTAGCTATCTCATACATCATCTTTGATGAACCTTTACTTTTATTTTTCATGGATGAACTCATATCGACTAATATATGTACAGCCGTGTTAGGCCGTTGCTTATCTGCCGGTGTGCGAAACACACGAGTATCACCATTCATAACTCGATAAAGGCTATTTGTATCTAAACGCTTTCCAGAGCGCTTGTTTCTACTCCCAGTTCTTTGGCTTGCTTGTACTAAACCGTAGAGCTGATTCCGTATTTTAGAAGATGAGCTTTTTACCGAAGTAAGCAACTCTTTCCCATTATCTTTTGGTGCAGGAACTGCTGTTCTTACAGAGGTATAACTATCTTCCCCATTAATTACTGCAAACTGTTCAAAGTCTGATTTCAATGAGTTATGTGCATCTTTTAGCATATCGTCATCGCCGGCGCTTAATGTTTGAGTAATTACATCACGCAACTTTTGCTGATCACCTTTGCCTTGCTGACCACCTTTGCCTTGCTGACCACCTTGGCTTTGGTTATCACCTTGGCTTTGGTTATCACCTTGGCTTTGCTGATCTCCTTTGCTTTGTTGACCATCTTGGCTTTGCTGATCTCCTTGGCTTTGTTGACCATCTTGGCTTTGCTGATCTCCTTTGCTTTGTTGACCATCTTGGCTTTGTTGACCATCTTGGCTTTGGTTATCACCTTGGCTTTGCTGACCATCTTGGCTTTGCTGACCATCTTGGCTTTGCTGACCATCTTGGCTTTGCTGACCATCTTGGCTTTGCTGACCATCTTGGCTTTGCTGCTCTTTATCTTTCTCATCTTTCAGCATTGCAATAATTTCATCTGCTAATACTGCTATTTCTTGGGTTGATTGCGCGTCTACAACTTTACGTAGTAATGCATTAAGACGAACCACAACACCTTGTGGAAAAACATTTTCAAGTGCAACTCTTGATGTATCTAAATATGGATTTAGAACATCTTGACCAACTACTTGTGACTGCAACCAATACAAGCTAAAGGCTTGCAGTATCACTGCGGGATGCTCATCACCAACAACATGCTCATAATGACCAGCTTGGGCCATATACCGAGCAACCTCATTTAAGGTTTGGGCAGTTCCCGGGTATACTTTAATGATCTCTCTTTCAATACGACAGTCCTCTAGTATATTAACTAAAGTGGAGTGTAATCCTGGCCGCCTTACTGTGTTGAAATCAGTAAATCTCACATGTGCAGCTTCATGAGCTAAGTACCCCCAGACAGCATCCATGTATGGATAACCCTCTGGAATGCAAGGTAAGTTAATTGACTTACCATCTGTACAAGCCGTATCGCCACCTATACTAATTTTTACACCAAACTTTTCACCGTATGCAGCAGCTACGATTGGTAGTGCGTTGTAAATTGTTTTACGTTTAGACATTGTATTCTCCTATTTGGATGGCAAAGATGAAAGCCACCAATAATGGTGGCAACATCTTTGAAGTTTATTTACTTGATTAAAAAAACGCGTCTTCGTCTTCAAAATCAGGCATAACGACCGCTTTTTCACTCATTTCATCTGCATATGCAGTTTCATGTGCGTACTCAGGATCTTTCTCTATTTTATAATCATTTACCTCTTCAGGTTCATGGTTAGTATGTTTGAGTCCATCACCTTCATTCGAGGTGCTTTGATCTGCAAACTGTTCAAAAAACTTATCTATATCAGCTTCTAAGCTTTCAATAACAAGTTCATTTTTTTCTTCGCTTGGAGTTGATGACCCATTACTTTCATCATCATTTTTATCCAAATTGATATCTTTACCCTCTTCAGCTGAAAGTGACTCAAACAAAGGCTTATTATCACTTTTAGTATCTGTCCCATTATCCAGATTGACCTGTTTATCAGCGCCAGATATTACATCTGGGGTTACTGAGTCAGTCATACTGGCTAAAGTTACAGCTCCTTCAGCGTATTCCTCAATACGTTGGCGGCTGCTCATAATTAGTACTGCCGCAACAACTTTATAAAAGAAAGCGCCTTGAATTACTCTGCCTTGAGAGTGCTGCTCATATCCACGTATAGTTTCATCCAATAGGTCTACTAATGGAGTTAATGAGCCATTTAAAAATGACAAACCATCAACTTTATCGCGAATATTTTTAAGGGTAATGCGAGTGGTGACGCTACATGTAACTCGACCTGACAAGTTCTTAGAGTAGAACTTATCTGCTTCATCAGTTACTTCGTCCAAAAGATCTCGACCTAAACTTTCAATTTTTATGTCAAGGTTCTTTGCTGTTGGATCGTCATCATTGATTGGTTGTATCATGAAAACCTGATATTCAAAGCCTATTCGTTTTTCTACTACAGATCTCGGTAAAGCACCTGCACGAATAGCCATTTCATATTCTGGGTTTTCTGAAATCCATTCATTCACTGCTGCGTTATAACCGCTGAGGAATGATTGTTTTAACGCTTCAAACTCGTGGTTTATTTCATTTAGTTTGGAACATATTTCATCTGATTTACTAGCTGGAACAGCAAAGCCATTCATGAATGGCATACCGTAAGCTAGTAATAATCGGCGTGTTTCCGTTTTCAAGCGATTAAAGCCTTTAAGCTTTGCTGGATCACAGATTTTTTTAGAGCCTAATTGGGCTACTTTTTCTGGAGGAATCTCACCACCTTCGCCAAGCTTAAAATCAGCTGCAGCAAGTCGGGTTTGCCCACTCCAAATATCGAAATCTACGTGAATTACACAAAGGTTTTCGAGGTGTTTAACTGTCTTACTCATGATGCTCTCCTAAATGGATGTAGGGGCGCACCTGATACCCTACGGGCTCGATGCGTCCCGTTGGGATGGTAATTTCTACTTATATACTGTTTGTTTATAGAGGCCAGTTACCTCATTTTCACCCATTAGTGGGTAAAACCTTTACTAAATAAACTTACTCTAATGAAGAATAAGTTAAAAGATACTTTGTATTGAAAATACTACTGCTTCTGTTAAACCTAAGCCAAGCTGTTTTCGCCCTTTTAGGGTGTAAACTTTAATATTTCGGCTTTTCCTCCTTTCCCATGTAGACTAAGTGTGATCATCATGGGAAAGGGGGCATATGCCCCCAAACTAATTCCCCTCGGGGTGTTAACCTTCGGGTTAATGTTTAGCTTTATAATAAGCTGATAAGTCTCTTAAAAGTAAAAAGACTCTGCTCCTTCAGTCATTATTTGAAGAGGTGCAAGTACAGCCTCATCGACTACATAGCGTGGATTAATCGACTCACTTACCGTTACTCGGCAACGCTCATCAGGTTTTCCTCTATATGTTTCGATATCATCAGGCTTGATATTAGATGCTTTTTCTTCAAGTAATTTTTTGTAGTTTACACGGCCATTAACTTTATACCTTGTAACCAGTAAACCACCGTAGTCAGCTTGTAGGTATCCCCCCATTAGTGACTTCATATCTTCGAGCAACGGTTTCTGTTTCTCACTGAGTTCGCTCAATCGCTTTTTCAGCTCTTGGGCTTCAGCTTCATAGATTCGATACTCTTCAGCCGCACTAATCCAACGCTCGGCTTCTTTATGTTTAGGGATATACAAATCACGCTCAGGGTCTTTTTCAGGCTCTTGACGCTTTTGTACTTGCACCCAAAACTTTTCGGCTTCCACCAGCAGCTTCTTATGCATAACATCATCGCGATTAATAACAAAATCACGAATCTCACCGTTATACCAAAACACTAACCAGCCATACTTTGCGCCGGTTACAAGTAATTGGTGCTGAACTTGAACATAATAAAGCTTATAGGGTTCGCTATTTGCACCGTTAGTGCAAACATCAATCCAAACGCTCTCACTAGGACATTTCAATTCAACCGGTATATCCTCACTACTAAGACCATCTAATGAGGCTCTTAATAGTGGATACTGTTCTGATTGAACGCATGCAGGTAAAAGCAGCTCATTATGTTTTGCTTCAAAAGCCTGGCGTGCTTTATCTTCGTTTTCAACTCCACGGCGTACCAGCGGGTTTAAACTAAGATCTACTTCTTTTGCATAGCCGGTTTTTTCAGCCCAAAGCCGCCATTTTGTTTTGTAAGGTGAACGGTTAAGCAAAATAATAGCATCAGTAGCTGTTAAGCCACCTTTTCGCCACTCTAACCAATCACCATCACGTTGAGATAGGTTTATGATTTTCATACATCTCTCCTTTTATTAAAGAGAGATCCCCCCTTACGGGAGGAAACTCCCGGGGGGGTTAAGTATTATCATCACCGAAAAAATCATCTTCTTCTGGTGAATACTCTTCGTCTTGGGGTAAGTGTGCGTTTGCATCGGGGTTTGAAGCTTTAATAACTTCTTTTTCGACTTCTACATCACTTTCTCCAATAGCCTCCAATTCTCTGTCGTGCAGATATTTGGTTGCATATTCAAGCTCAGCGCCATGGAAGCGCTCTTCGCTATATTGGTAAGCAGCACTCCAAGCATTTTGCTTTTCCGCTCGCTCCGCCAATTGTTTTAAAAGTGGGTTCAACTGCTTGAACTCTACTTGCATTGCATTTGATGAATTACTGCTTCCTTCAATTGCAACCTGAGGTTGGGCAAGCACTACATCTCCCATATCTTTTATGCGCTCAGCTTCATCTTGGTCGTAGATACCTCCAAAACCAAAAGCGATACGTGAACACTGAATGATAGCCTTATGACGAAGCTGGCGCTTCGTATGTGTCTGCCACGGGCCATCTACTACATAAGACCCATTGCGACCATTTCCTTTAAATGGAGCTCGATAAACTTCATCTAGGAACTCTCTGATTTTTATTGGCCGTGTTCTATCTTTACGATAAATAACAGCATCAATCCATTCAGGGCTATCTACTTTGGCGCCATCCATTCTGACCATTTTGTCCGAATACACGAACTCAATACCGTCATATTCCGGGTGATCGTTGATTATACGACTCCAACCATCAACACCAACAACAGGGATAATGCCATTTTGTTTATCGGGGAATGCATAAATTTCCCGAGTAAAAGGGTTTAGGTTATATTGCTCAGCAACAATCAACAAAGTCATCATCTGCTCGTTGGTTGGCGCTCCCCCATCCTTTTGCTTGAATGCAGTTGCTTTTAATGTATCAAAAAACTTCGTGCTATCCACACCGTACCGAGTTGCAATACGGGTAACTAAAGATTTATTATCTTGCATGGTATTTCTCCTAGTTCTCTCATAGAACAGATTGAATTAGGGCACCATTTCCCTAACGGGAAGATGCCCCGTTAGGGTTAGAATTAAATTTTAAATTAAGCCTCGTTCGGCAAAAGAAACCGTTGACTCAGTGGCTACNCCGCCACATCTATGTACTTGAGTGCATTAATTATCTTTGCAGTTATGGCTTTATCGCTTGCTGATGGCTCAGCTATACCACTTGGATGGTTATGACAGAGAATCAACTTACAGCTATTTTTATTCATTACCGATTTAATTATTTCACGAGGGTAAACACTCGCTGAAGTAATTGTTCCGGTAAATAACGTTTCCAACTCGATAACCCGATGCTGGTTATCAAGATGTATCATGGCAAAAACCTCTTTCTCTTCGGTGGCATATATAGCCCGAAGATAATCAGTTACTGCATTTGGACTATTAAACATAGTCCCTTTCTTTAACTTATTTTTAGCTAGTTTTATTGCTAGCGCGATAATTTCATCTGCATCCAAAGAACCTGTGATTTGGTACTTACCAGGAACGTCAGTTACTTTTAAATTTGATATATTCATTTTGTATCTCCAAAAAGTTGTTTATAGAGATACAACTACCCCGCAGGGAATGTATCCCTATAGGGTGTATGTGCCAAAATTATTAAATGTTATTTTGGCGTTTATTAAACAAGAGAAAAAATTCTCCATTTATATTTTAAAAAAAACAATCTTCTATATCTGAGTCGGTACATTCCCAATCAAATATTTCAGTTGCTAATTTTAACTTTGTGGCATCACTACGAACTTCACTGTAGTTAAACCCCATTAACTCTATTACGCCTTCTAACGAGCTAAAATCCTTGTAAATAATTGATTTGCCATGTTCATCACAAATATTAACCAAGGGCTTTCCTGCATCTTCCCACTCATCATGAAATCGCTTTTGCAAGTGAATCATCATAAGTAAAGGCTTGTGACCATGAGCATTAGTTATTTCTCCTGCACCCTCAAGTGTTTTTGGGTGTAGTGTGTTTTCTTTATTAGATGAGCAAACTTTGAGCTTAAAACCACTCTCTGTTGCTATCGCATCGGTTGTCTCATCTTCAGTGTTTGCTCCAACCTTACATCCTAAAGCTTTACCGCTTTTATTAAGAACTCCAATGATAAAGCCAAGAAGAAGCCTTTTGGCTTCTTCTCCTTGTAAAGCTGTAGGTGGGGATATATGCCAATTAATTGTGCTATATGCACGATTATCCACATCAAGCTTGAGTGCGTTTACCATTGCCTCATCCAGATTATCTGACTGAAGTTTTGGTTCAAGCTGTTCTAATGCTACAGACTTGGTGTTCATATAACCCCCTTAGCGCCATTGTTCGCCAAACACATCCTTCGATATACGAAGAATTGCCTCACTTTCTTCTTTAGAAGATCGGGTTAGCAGTGCTTGTTCCAATGCATACTTAAGTGTATTTGGAGCTCCACGAAATTGAAGTGAAAGTTTTGCCCAACGGACAAGTGTACGAGTGGACATAGTTACACCAATTTCTCCATCATCACCGCTCTCACCCATGAAAAGCCTACGAATTTCATTGGCAGTTTTAACCATGCCTTCGCGAATACTTTCATTTAGAGTTGGTGCTACGCGACCAAGTATATCCATCTCAGTAGCGGCTTCTGCATAACCCACTTTAATGAATCGATAACGATCCATTGCTGCGATGTTTTGCATCATTACACCCTGATATCTACCCGTTGGATCACCAGACCCTGTAGAGTTACCAGTAACCACAACACGAAACATTGGGTGCGGTTTAATTATTTCACCACCATTCTGAGATATAACCAGTGGCCGTCCTTCCAGAACGTCGTTAAGACCTGAAAGTTCGGCAGGGTCAGCCAAATCAATCTCATTAATGAGAAGGATTTGACCATATTTCATAGCGGTAGCAAGAGGGCCATACATGAATTTCATGATAGGTGCTTCACCGGGCTTAGGAGAAATTAAAGCATGGTGCCCTACTAAGTCTGCCAGCTCCATCCGGCCATTGGCCGTAATTTGCTGAACAGGCCAAGATAGGCGTGCTGCGATTTCTGTAATACCTGATGTTTTACCAGAACCGGTCGGCCCAGTAACATATAGTGCATCTCCGAAAGGACTTTTTAGGAAAGCGGTAACTTCTCTAATTAACTCCTTGCGGAAAACGTAGTTTTTATCTTTTGAAGGTATAAAAGGATCTGAAGACGGTGCGTAACCAAGTGTTGTAACTTTCTCTGGTACGCTATTCATTTCAAATGCTTTACGGATTGAGTATTTAACAATCTCTGTCATGGTGTTCTCCTAGTGTATTAATAGGCGCACCAAGCCCACTGGGCTTAATGAGCCCGAAGTGGGTAAGTTTATTTACTGTTTGTTTGAGGAGGCCAGCTACCTCACTTTCATTCTCATAGAGAGAACAAAAATCTTTTTTCTAATGACTTACTCATTGGGGAAAAGACTTTAAATTTGAGCGTGGCATAATAGCTTATGCCACGCTCTTCATATGAATGCTGCTACTTTATCATCACAACCAATCAAATTGTTTTTTTGGCCCAAGCACTTATTGCTACTAATGCTTGATCAACACTAGCAAAGTGGTTCGGGTTTATTAAAAACTCTCGACCGTTTTCAAGATATAGCTTACCAGTTGACTCATCGTATAAATGGAACACATTAACCATAAAGAACTCCTCAAATTCATTCACTAAACAGTATTCATGAGACTGTTTAGTGAATGAATCAAAAGAGCCAATACAACATAGTGATAAAGGGAGGGGTTTCCCCCTCCTTTATGTGCTACCACACAAGATTCTCACCCTTACGAAGACAAGTTGGAGTGTCATAAACAGACCAGTCTATCTCAGGATGCTCTCTCGTAGGGTTAACTTCTGCTTTTTCAGTAATTAAAGCATGAGGTTCTTCAACAATAACGGCCTGTTCAGACCGTGCCATAGACTTTATTGTATTAACCTTAATTTTGATCGCATTCCTAATTGCATTTAATAAACGCAATATAAGGGCAGAAAAGCTCTTAAATACTTTTACCAATATACGCAACGAAGGTACAAAGATACGATTCAAAAAAAAGATAATAGCCCAATTCAGTTGCTTGCAAAGGTAAACAAATGATTGTGCAAAAGCCCAACCACAAATACCGATGATTCCAACTGTTACAGTAAGTGCTACAACAAATATAATAAATTGCATAGTGATAACTCCAAGTGTTTATAAGGAGCATCACCCATACCTGGGAGTGCCCCCAGGTGGGAAGGTGTAAAACCTACGCCATACGGCGTATTCTTTTTAAGTTGCTGTTTGTTTGTAAAGGCCAGCTACCTTATCTTCTAGTCGCTAAACGACTAAAGAAATTCAACTATACAATAAAATTATTTTAGGTAAAACGCTACATCTGTCCATTTTGGGCGCAAAGCGACTTCATGTTGAGGGCTAGTTCATCTTAACCTTTAGCTGCGTTTACTAATTGCCCTAATGGAAAATGGAGAAATATCATGGCAGAAGAAATTAATGAATTAAAACAGCAGCCTCAAGCTGAGCGCCAAATGTATTCAAGACCTGTGTTTCGTCAAAACCTGAGCGTAAACAGTCTTCAGGCGCAAAGAGTTATGGCCCGTAGCTTTGATCGAGTGTCTAATGCTTTATTTTCGCTAGACGTAATACTGCGAATTATTGGTGATTTAAAAGAAATTGATCAAGTCGAAGCGGTTATCCATGGACATATCGATAAAGTAGCAGAAGATATGAATAAAGCTTTAGATCAGCTTTCAAAGGTGATGGCTGATAATGGGATTGAGGATACTCCTGGTTATAGCGCGCCAGTTACATACCCTATTGAAATTACCTCGCCGCAAGTAGCGCAATTCGCTCATCTAATTAGAAGTTTGGATAAACTAATGAGCATTGTCGATACTTTGTGGTTGAATAGCGTGTTAACTAGCCAGCAACGCTCTGACGCTACTTATGAATGGCAACAGCGCTTAATTAAACTTGCCGGTCGAATTATAGGTATGGAAAAGCGAGCTCGTATTTCAGCTCACTCAAAGGGTAAAGATGAGGAAGTAGCAGAAGCGGCTCCTGAGCAGGAAACGACTGATGTAGAGCTGTCAAGTGAAGCTGAATCCACCAGCAAATCTACTGAAAGCAAACAAGAAGAAGTTGCAATTTAAAATTAACTAGACAGATACTCAGCCAAAAGCTCCTTCCAACCAAGGGGCTTTTTTGTTTTAAGAAGTTTGACGGGGTTGCATTTATTTTAACTATGATAAGATAAAAGTAGTAAAAAAATTACCTTTAAAAACATATTTATAAAACATATTTATAAAACGGAGTTATAAAATGAATAAGTTAAATATCCTAGCGGTAGTCCTAACTGCTTCAGTACTATCTGGTTGCACAACAACAAAAACTCCTATGGTTTATATGGATAACCACAGTGAAGCATATAACATTGCGCATGCTGGTGGTTTGGTTACAGACATTAAGGATACTTACGTGCCAGCTGACAGCGTTGGCAGTGTTACTGAGTCTATGTTGAAATTAGGTTTTGTTGCTGGTGGTTATGGTAGCCCGCAACTAGGTATGACTAGCTGGCAAACTGCCGGGGTTCACATTTTGGGGAACTTGCTAGAGCCTGACTCGCACGGTGCGCGTAATAGTCTTATAGCATGGATGCCAGCTTCAGAGGCAACCTCAGCTGAAGATGCTCAAAACAAACTTCTTTCACATGTGAAACTTTCTATTGAAAAAGTTATGGTGGATATTGGTGTTAAGTATGAAACTATTTACGAACAAAATGGTAAGTTATCTATTTACTTTATAAAAGATGAATGGAATTGCCCGGAATATTCTCATGGTAAAACCGACCTATCTGATTTGTGTGAAGTTAGCGTGGAAACTTACGAGCCGTATAAAGGTACTTCTCCAGCTTTTATTACCGGTGTAGAAACTGAGAGCTACATTTTTTCACCTAGTGACGGTCGAGACTTCCATAACTTAAACTTGGTTATTAATAAAAAAAGTAATGTTCCAGAGGACGAGATTTACACGAGCATCAGTGAAGAGTTAATGAGCTGGACTTACCTATACATAGCCCCTGCAAAAGTAAAAATGAAAAGTGGGGATAAAATAAACTACCCTTACATTTTAAATAAAGGTCAAAAAAAGCTATTTGTAACTCCACAGTAAATAAAAGCGGGTCTTAAGACCCGCTTTTATTTTTATTAACCTCCCCCGCCTCCAGGGTTTATATTAAACTTATCAATAGCCTCTTTCCGCTTCGCGTCTATATCAATACCTTCTAATCTCTCCATTGCTCGCTCATCAGCTGGCAATCTATCTCCTTTAATATTGAATATATTGCCAGATCCAGTAAGTTCGTCCATGGTCAAATCACCCGCGTCTGGGAGCTGTCCGTTCTGTTGTAATATAGCCAGCCACTCATCTAGCTCTATTTTAGACCAATCTATCTCTGATATTTTATCAAGGGGCACACCGGCACAGCTAGGCTCTTGAGCTGTACCAAAATCCAAGCCTAATTGTGGGCGAACCTGCTCTTGTATTATTCTTGACAGCGGAGAGTTAAAGCAACAATAGGCTTGATGCTTCTCAACACAAGCGCCAAGAGCTTTTGATTCGCAATATGAACCAATGTAAGTGCAGCTATCTGTTGCCCTTTTAGCATTCATTTCAAGCTCTTCTGGTTCGCATGCGTAAACCATTTGAATTATAGCTATTGCAACAACGTATGCTGTATAAACGTTCATAGCTGCACCTAACATGTTTGCCGCTTGCTTCGCCATTTCCTCTGTTGCCTGTTTAGCCGCTTTGTTAGNCTGAAGCTGCCGCTTCTGATGTTTTATCTTCAATTAAATTACCCATTATTTCTTGAAGCATTTCCTGTGCTTTTTCCTTAAGCTGTTCTATTAGCTCATCCTTCAGTTCTTCAAGTGGGTCAAAAAAGTCACCTACTGCACCGGATATATTATCCATATAACTCGTAAATGGAGATGATACGTCCGACCAGGCATTCATCACTGGCTCACGCAATGTTTGATACGAGCTTTTAATTATATTGTCGTTCCCAAGCGATAAAACAGCACCATCTAGTTTCGGAACCTGGCTAATCAACATTAGGTAATCTGACATACCAATGTTTTTCGGTTTCTCACAACAATCAGAAACTCCACCAACAGCAATTTTACAAGTACCAGCTTGGCCAGCAAAAGCAGAGCAACCTAAGTCTATATTATCATCACCACCCTCTTCAGTTGCACCTCCAGTACACTCCATATCTTGCGTCATAAATTGAGCTGCATTTAATAAAGCCGTTGCTTTGGCAAAGTTATTAGCTTGATTGTTTGTTGCGGTCGGATCAAGGCAATCATCGCCCATGCAACGTATGGGGCCCGAGCATTGATATTCAGTGTTTTTCTCTACTGTATCGACCCTTACAGTGCTACCACAGTCCCATACTTCTTCCTTTACATAGCAAGCTCCAGACTCTCCAGCCGCGCCATCGACACATTTGGAGCTTATAAAGCCACATTGCGGATTGTTTTCAAATTCAGTGCATGAATTTAAGATGTTTCCCTCATTATGAGGGCATTGCTCATTACCATTAATATCAATCCAGCAATCCATTTGCCCTACATTGAAGTCACATTGCATAGCTGACAATTGGAGTTCGGTTGCTAGGTTGGGTATACCTTCTATTGGGGAGGGGGTCATCGCATTTGCAAACGGATCTCCAGGGCAAATTTGAATCCCATTAGCAGTTATACAAGCCTCTTCAGTTTTTGCGCCAGAAATTATACTTAAGTTACCTTCGCAAAAACTGTCGTTTACTTTCTTCGCATCTTCAATACATGACTCAGTTGACCACTCATTTCCTTCAAAAGTTTTTATTTGGTATTGGAACTTTCCACCAAGTGTAAACTTAAGGTCATCATCTTTAGTTGAGTCCTGAATTTGTACCCTGCCCACTAATCCGTTTTCACAACTAGGAGCTTGGAGATCTCTGTACATCACCGTACTGTCTGGTGTTCCAGGGATGCCGTGATCTATCCAATCCCATGCGGCAACATATTCACTATATGAAATACCTTTTTCGCTACAAACGCTATCATATTCAAGCTTTGGAACTTGCCCCGAAAACTGGATGCCATCAGTAGGAGCTACTGTTTTCCAAGTTCCCTTGGTTAATTCAAATTCGACTGTCAGCCATGTTCTACCTTTAGCTGCAAAAAATACATCTACTGTTTCGCTTTTAGTTTTTATCGTATTTCTTATTTTGCAGTCACCGGCAGGTTTCACTATTCGATCACAGGTTTCGTACTCTGGGTTATGTACATCCATACCTATTTCATCGAACTTGGTTTCTACGGAACAATCTCCGAATCCTTCGGCAATTATATCGATATTTTCATAAGTCTGGTTTGTTTGCCCCATCATCGGGTCTGTACTAAAGTCAGGTTTTGCTAGGTTTGAAGAGTCAACAAGGATTTTATAAGCAGCTCCTGAAATACTTGGCGTTCCACTGTTAGCATCCCCCCATAAGCTACCCTTGGCACTTCCACCAGCTTTATCCATATCATCATCGGAGTTAAATACACCCTTAATTTGATCAATATCAGGTTCTAACCCGTCTGCAAAATATTCATTTTTTGATGAAGAGTTTGCTGGGTTACTCCCGGGATAAAGGCTCTGCACATCAAACTGACTATCAATATCATATTTTAAGGCACCATCATCCCCTCTCGTTGGAACTGTTATTTTACCGTTTTCAACTTTTGTGGGGCTGTTTTTGGCTTCATTACCTAATTCTTTACCAAGCTGCTGTCCATCCCTTCCAAGCTGGCTTAAGAAATCATGCGTATTTACCTTTGGTGGGTCTTGGGCCATTCCATGAAACGGCATAGCTGTTGTTGTGAAAGCAAGTATGCAGCTCATGACTTTCATTAAGCGTGGGGAATTTCTCATTAAACCCTCGTGAATATTAATTACTCTATCACGCAACTTTACCTATAAATCGACCAATGGCGGCATGCGTAATTGCCTTTTTAGGGCACAACGAAGAAATAACATTCAGCGTTTATGTGATTACTTTGCAAGTACGAGGGGTAAATCATTGATATTTGTCGTGTAGCTCTTGGGCGCTAGATCGTCTTTTGGCTTCCACGTTTGCTTAAAGCCCTGCACGCCAAATCTAATAACATTGTTACCGAATTTACTATTTATTTCATCACTAACGATAGTTTTTTTATTCACGTTTGAAATACCTGAATCATTAAATAGATTTAGTTGCTGGTGGTCATTTTTTGACAAAAGATGATTAAAAATAACGCCAACTTTTTTGAAAAAATAACCCTCCTGGTATATTTTTTCCAAAGCAAACATTGCGTATCTAATTAAGACGTCAGAATCTGCACAATGAAAAGGCAATTTCACTTCAATGCTTTTACGTAATTGTGGCTGAGACTGCCTAAATACATCCGTTGAAAAAAAAACTGTCATGCTATTGGTGAACAATTCAAACCGCCGTAATTTACCTGCTCCGACAGAAACGTGTGAAGACAGCGCACTTTTAAGCTCATTTATATCTGTAACAAGTTTACCCATGCTTTTTGAAACACAAATGCTATCGCGGCCTTCGTTAAGATCCTTAAGCTGCACTGCATCTATACCGTTGAGCTCTTTAATAGTACGTGATAAAACGACACCAAACTTTTGTTTTGCTTCTACAACATTAAAACCCTTTAGTTCCAAACCGGTATTAACACCTAGCAAACTAAGCTTTTCCGCCGTTTTTGAACCGACTCCCCATATATCACTTGCTTTTACCCTTTGAAGTACCCAATCAACCTTTACGGGGGTATCGAGTACAGCTACACCATTGGTTTTAGCTTTCCACGCATTGAGTTTAGCTGCGTGAGAAGCTAATTTAGCAAGTGTTTTTGTATGCGCGACACCAACACCCACACCGATGCCCAAGTTCTTAGCTAACGTATTTTTAATATGTAAAGCGTACGATTTAGGGTTTGGTGCCATGGTTGTATCAATACGACCAAAACTTTCGTCAATTGAGTAGCGATGACAGTCAAACAGTAGTTCCTCTAGTTCCGTATGAAACCGATTGCTCATATCACCAAACAAAGTGAAATTACTGCCCCATACATGACCATTACTATCACGAATCAGTTCTTTGACCTTAAAGTGAGGCTCACCCATTTTTATGCCCAGCGCTTTCATTGGTTGATTTCGCGCTATAACATTTCCTTGGTTTGAACTTAACACACCAAGCGGAGTGGTGTTTATATCGTATTGAGGATTGAATAGCTGAATAAATGAAACATATGCAGCGTTAATATCACAGAGAACCCACATCAAAAAATACTTATAGCACTTGTTACTACGCCCCAGATAACACTGCTTTCCCATGTGTTATCATCGTCAAACTCAATAACGATTGGATCATATTCTGGGTTTGAGCTTAGGAATATCGCCCTCTTATTGTCGTAATCTAACTTTAAACGCTTTACAACAAACTCATTATCAATTGTAGCAAGTACAATTTTCCCTGTTACCGCGTTTAATGATTTATCGACAACTATAATTGCCCCATCTGTGATTTCAGGCAGCATACTATTACCCGTCACTCTGAATAAAAAAGAGCTACTTGGCCGGGTGATTAATAAATTATCGAGGCTAATTGGTTCAGATAAACAATCTTCACTTGGATTCGGAAAACCAGCAGCTACTTTAAATTCTGAAAGTGAAAATTGTTTAGTTGATTTAAGTATTTGAGTTGGCTGCATAGCGATTACCACTGTTTAAATATACAGTTATTTTAGAATTGACTTGTATAACATGCAAGCCTTATTAACCCTATGCTTCCAATTTTAAGTCGCTAGCTGTCTATGCGTGTAACATAAACAGCTAGTATTTCAAATTACTCGACTATTTTTTCATAGGTTACAACAATCATTCCATCGCCAAATCATGTAAATTGGATCTTGCCCTATCGCTGGTATTGTTCTCCCTAACCCCCAAGTAAGTGTTGACTCCCCAATAACATGTGAAGACTCAGTTTCAGGTACTGGATGTAACATCGTGAATTTATATTGAGTTTTTGGAAGCGTTGGTTCTATGTTTCCTCCGCACATAGCATTACGTCCCATGGTTCCATGAGCTAAACCTCTGCGATGCAGCGCCGCTAACACACGAGTTGATAACAAGCTTGTGTCTCGTATCACCCCCTTTCCACCGTTTTGATTGCCGCTAAGAGGGTATATGTTCCCCCAACTCCCGGCACACCAAAACAATTCTTTTATAGGCTTGCCTGCAGTTGAAGACACTGCATCAGCTGTACAAGCAAGGGTTGCAACAGGGTTTGCAACGGCTGCTGATTCAGGGTTAGTGAAAAAAGCTAACTCATCATTATTCCAAGTTGGGTCTAACTCAGATAAATACATGATATCAAGATCCATAAAGCCATCTGGATTACACGTTTGTTTAACAAACATATCTAACATTTGCATGATTGGATAAGTGTAATAATGATAATGCGTAAATGAACTATCTCCACCATCATATACAGCTTCCCCATGGTGCCCTTGGTTCATTCTATCAAAAGGGAACCTAGTGCCGTTAAGTACAGAGGAGCACCCAGGTACGCGTTGGAACTCAACAAGACGCGCTGGCTCCCACATTGACGTAGTTACTCCTGGGTGCGCCACCCCTTGGTTATCATCACACATACATAAAGGTGATTTAACTGCACCATCTGGGATGCTGCCTCCACCACCTGAAATATTCACGCCAGCTACTCGTAGTGGAAATATACAACTCCAGCAAATGTCAGTTATCATTTTAGGCCCAATAACTTCTGCGTCTTGGCATCCAGGATCTGCAACTGCTTTAGAAGCACCCAGAAATGCTATGGATAAGGTGATAGTAATAGCGACTGCCCATACAGTCATGCTTGTTGTTAAGAATGAAACAATTGATTTATGGTTTAACCTAACCTTATTTAATTTCTTTTTTTCTTTTAGTTTATCCTTGGCCCAGCCTTTTAATACCGCCGGTTTACCTAAATAAAAACCTTGCTGAAAGTCGATACCTATTTCTTCTGCTTCATTGGATAGCTTGGCAGTCGCTATTTGCTCTCCCGCAGTTAGTATCCCTTTTTCTTTGCAGTACTCAAATCCTTCGATATCTTTTTGATTTTTTAAGGCGAGCCTCTTTGTATTAAACTTACAGCCATCCCAAGAGTATTGTTGAAGCCGATCAAGCGTGGATGAAAGGTCACCATAATCATCCATAATAAGTAGTAACCCTTTCATTTTTAATATCCCCCATCTTTTTTTTAGCGATTTATCACTTACACCCTCTGTTATTTCTATCATTAACTTAACTTTAGTTAGTGCTCTAAATCTTTCGACTTGATTTAACCATGAAGTAAAAAGGTAATTTGATTTCAGTGTCGCTTCAGAGACATTTAAAGTTATACAACTGTATGATTCTTCAATTACTTTATAGTTATCAACAAGAGAAATTATTACTTCTAAATCTATGTTTTCCCAATGAATTGATTTGTGTTCAGCCAGTGCAGATTTTGCGATGGCATCTGGAGTGTAATACACCCCATTGATTAACCACCGTGTTAACACCTCTGCCCCCAGTATTTTATTACTGCTGGTTTTGTGAATTGGCTGAAAGACTGGAACAATCATGGCTCACCTCTTTTGTCAGCAAGCTCTTCTATTTTAAATAGCTTACCTTGAGCGGTTATTATTGACGGTACGTATTCGAGCTCAAAGCGCTGCGCCACATCAGGGGTTAACAGAAAAACGGGAGCGTCAAATGTATCTGTGGTTTTAGTATAAGAATCCCAGCCAGTTTCTTTATCTAGCCTAGTAACGATGTAGGTTATTCTTTTAACGCCCGGGATCTTGTTGATTCTTGGTAATGCTTCCTTTACGCGCTTAACTTGGTCTTTATCTAACGGATCTAGTACTACAATGGCTTGAGTGAAAGGTGTTAAATTTAGTGGGTTTATTAAATCACCTTTTCTCGCAATCAATGTACCGTCAGGTGTAGTTATATCCTTAGATATATATACCGTAGGGTCTAACTCACGTATACGGTCGTTATGGGCTTCAGGTAGTTCTCTAAACGTTTGTTTCTTCCAAAAGTTATTTACTGCATTTTGTTTTTTTTCTTCCCAATCAATTTTGGCATACCGATCTTTCATTAACTCAATTAAATCAGGCTCACTTATGCTCTCAATTGGCCCTCTAATTCCAAGGTTACCTGTTTCACCTGAGTTAATTTTATTCATTAACCAATTGGGATTAGATAACCCTAAAACCCGCGCCACTTCTTCTGGTAGTTGCCCGGCTATGACGGATTGTTCTTTTCTTGCAATGATAGTTGGTACTGAAGTTACATTGTATTCCGTAAACAAAACTGGGTTAATAACGATATTTGGCATTGGACTGTACCCTGAAGCTACATTCTGGATTTCCAACATTGCCTCACCTAAATTAGCCTCTTGAGGAATGCCTCTAAAAGCAACAACTACATCCTGATTTTGAGATGCCATACCTAAAATATCTTTAAGGCTTTGTTCCCCAAGAGATCGCGATGCAAATACCACAATTTTTTGATTGGAAAATCTCCTTTTAGCTTTAGATAGTTCATCCATTTGCTTCATAGTGGGGTCTGTTTGCTGAAGCTGCTTAACTAGCTCAAGAGCTTCATTATGTGCTGATGCAAACTTCTCGTTATCTGTTCTTAGCCACTCAGGCACTTTTGATGCTTGAGCATTCTCAATGATCCGTTTTGATTTATTAACAAACTCCATATCTTCTTTTGTTAAAGGCGATTGCTGAGCATTACTCATTCCCGTAATAATTAAGCATGCAAAAATAGCAACTTTAAAATAACGGGTAGGCGCGGCCAATAATTTGGTCATTTTTTACTGTTCCCCAATATCTTGAATCAAAACTCTGATTGCTAGTTCCCATAAACCAAAAGCTATCAGCTTGTAAAATGCCCTCACCTACGAATGAATCCATTGATTTGTTCAGTGCTTCAGCGTGAGTTAGGCCGTAGCCCTGCATTTCGTCATTAACGAATATGTTGCCATGCTTACTAATTTTAACATTATCTCCAGGCAGCCCTCTTAAATATTTAACCATCTCGGTGCCATCTTCATAGAAAGGCTGTAAACCTTGTGCTGAGAATACAAAGATCGCTCCTCTTTCTAGCTGCTTGTCTTTCTTGTCGATCAAATAAACAGAGTATCCCGGTATGCACTTTACTAGCTGATCATCGATTCCAATTTTATATCTGTCAGCAAAAGCAACCCCTGCTCCCCAAAGTACTGCTAATGCAACACCAGCTTTAATACAGAATCGGGGCCAAGACTCCTTCTTTTTCATCCATTTCATTTGATGAAGTCCTCTGGTAAGTAAACATCTTCAGGAGCCGACACTACCGCACCAGCATCTATAACCAAGTAACCCGCTTCACGGAGCTTTATTACAGCCTCATTAGTTTTCATCATAAGACCTTCAAGTTCTATAGAGCTGGCTCCTTCGGGGTATTTCATCGCCATTTTTGCAAAATCGACCACTACTATGGGTGGAGACTTAATTAGCCTTGCTTCAAATTCGTGCTGCTGATTTTTAATTAAAAGTGATGATATAGCCGCACCACCTACAGAGCCTAAAATTACTGCGATTGCGATTGATTTTATATTCATAGCACTTCCTTAATTAGTTCCTTAAACGGTCTTGCATAACAGATCTAATAGCATCTGGCGTGTTTTGGCCTCTTTTGATGTATTGCTCTATTGCATCTACATCTCGTGGATCTGTTGAGTAAAGTAGTTTTTGGAAATCACCTACGATAAGCCGACCTACACCCATTCCACTTTTGGATTTAATGAATATTTCAGAATAGATGCCCTGTACTGTATGCACGGTTTTCAAAATGTTGAATCCGGAGTCTGAAAGGGTTAAACGACCACTGCGCTTGACCGACTCCACTGTCTCTTCCGTTTGACCTAACAGATACATACTCGCTGAGTTTTCTGCAATTGCTCGCCCTACAGCATTCTCATATAAGTCATTAATACTTTGCGTTGCTATAACAACCGAACCACCATACTTTCTAAATTTTCTGTATGCATGCTCCATGAACACTGAAACTTCACCTTCTTTAAGTAGATCCCAAGCTTCATCAACAATTACTACTTTCTTGCGATTTCGCTCACCCAGAAATACTTCCTGTTGGATTTGATAAATAAGCTGAAGCAACACTACCTGACGTAAGTGCTTTCTCCCTTGCAACTCATCCAGCTCTAAAACTGTAAATTGATTTTGAAAAGACACGTTATTATCAAAAGCGAAGTACTTGCCGTAACTACCTTTAGAAGTAAATGGGTACAATTGAGTGCCTACATCCTTCAAGCGCTGGTCACAGTGTTCCTCTAAACATCTAGCGGCAATATCATCTACTTTCATTTGGTTGCCTTTTTCAGCCCAAACATCGGTCATGGTTTGCTTAAGAGCGGAAACCTGCCACTCGCTTAAATTGCCTTTGGCTGATGCCATGGCACTAACAAGGCTAACTATGGCATCCTCTTCATCTTCATAATTCTGAACTAGCTCAAACGGATTCAGACAAACCCCTGTACCCTCTTCAAAGTGTACAAAATCACCCTTTAGCGAATTTGAAAGCTTTTCGTATGATTTACCGGCGTCAATAACCCACACTTGCGCACCTTCCGACAGATAGGAAATAATTAGCTCATTCGTTAAAAAGCTTTTCCCTGAACCGGACTCCGCTGCTATTACAAGGTTTTTATTTGTATTTGAGTCATGGAGAGATAAGCTCATTAACTGCCCGTTTCTCGACAATAAAGATGCGTGATAGGTGCCCGTCCCTTTCCACTCACCAAAAATAGGGAGAATCACAGCAGCTTGCTCTGTAGTCATTGTTTTATATCTAAACAAGTCTTTTATTGAGTTACTATCAGTACACAAGGGTAAATTATTAATAAGCATAGGCAGAAGAACAAAGCGATCTTCCATTAAATCAAATCGTGTTTCACGCCAGATATTTCTTGCTGACATTGCTGCAGCATCTGCTCTATCTTTAGTAGGCGCAAAAATAATCATCGAATAACTAATCCCGATCGGCTTTTGCCCTTCTTTCATCGAATCATAAAGAACTTCAAAACCATCTTTTTTATCAGCTAATACAGGTACAAATTTCAACATTGGCCCGTAGGCTTGGTTAACTGCGAATTGACGTTTACGATCTAAAGAACTTTTCATGCTTTCAGGATCAGGAAAGAAAACATTAGTAACTACCATGTAATTTTCTTTTACGTTTGAGCTCCCCCCACTAATATCGCCTATGTATGTTATTGCATCGCCAAAATATGCAATATCAGGTAATTTTTTTGCAGACAAAACTTTTACATGCTGCTCGCCAAGTTTGAGGCTATTTTTTGTTAAAGAAATATCTGTACCGTAATCAAATATTTGATCACATATAGGCTTATCTGTATCCCAGCTGCTACTAGTTGCTTTCCAAGAAGCATCATTACCCCAATTGAGCATTGTTCCCATGATGCGGATATAGCTAACCGCTGTTAACGGTATTGGCCTAAGCCCCACAGTTTGTAGTGAAGATTCAACTTTACTTCTCAAGTCCTGTAACGTTGTTAGCTCGGTGAAGTTAGGCTTGTTTTCTTGGATAGGCATTTTTACTGTGACAAAAAGCTTCGTATCCTGGATTATTCCACTGTCATATTGACCTTTGTCATTTTTACCTATCATTTTCTCTTCGGTGTGGTGCTTTAAAAAGTCTGCCCTTTCTCGTATTACCGTGGATAGAAGGTCGTGGTGATAGCCATCACGAAGTTCAATCATTTTATAAAGTTCTTGGGTGATATCTGGCGATCTAAACAGGCAAAACTGCATTGTTGAATTTGCGGGAAACTCTTGGTTAAGCATACCAATAGCTCGCTCTTGGATTTTTTCGCTAGATGAGTTTAATGGCTGACAAATAAAGCCAAAACCAATACTTTTATCGTCCATAAGAAAAGCGTAATCATCTTCTGAGTATGCAACAACGGGGATAACACCTGCAGCTCGAATTTCTTCTGGAATTATTCTCTTTTGCAGCTTTTTCTTTAAAGTGATGAAGCTCATTATTTATTCTCCAGCCATTGCTTAAGGTTACCCGGACGGCCTAAACTTGGTCGGCCATCCGGGGCTACTACAAAAGGAACAGCTTTAACATCTAGTAAATGAGCCATCATCAAGGTCATATCATATTGCTTTGTATCGCAGGACGTTTTCTGTTCTAACGTTTCAAGGGTATTTGACATAAAAGCATGGAGGGCATCACTTCGATTGGCAGCACAAAAAACTTTTCGTGCTAGCTCGTTAGATTTTTCACCAAGGGCAGGGACTACAACAAATTTGAATGTGTATTTAAGCCCAAGGCTTTCAGCGTCTTTCATTAGCTTGTGACAGATAACGCAAAGAGGATCAACGAAAGCAACCACCTCTTCCTTGCCGGTGCCAATTGTCAGTGTATTATAATCGTCTAAGTTCGCGCCCATGCGCTTGAAGTGAATACGTGTTGCTGCATCTTCTATCTGCGCGGGGGTATCAACACTATCCTTATACCAAACGTCATAGAGTTGTCCTCTTAGAACAAACCTTCCGTTCTCTGACATAAATAGAATTTCGCCGTTTGCTTCTACAGCTTTTAAACTTTTGATTGGCAATGTAACAATGGAATCTAATTTATTGCTTGGGTCGGAAAGATCTAACTCTACCGCTTGAACTGTAATTGCCGATGACCATAATGTCATTAATGCAGCAGTAGCAGCATTATAAATAAAACCCTTTCGCATGATTGTCCTCTTTGGGGTGGTTTACCAATGAAGACAGTTTATATAGAGAGCAAGCTAAATGACGCCTCCGCAATAGCCCATTTTGGACAATTTAAGCGATTTAGCCGCTTTTATTCGTTAAGCCAAAGTAGAGAGGCTTTATTAAATTTATTACTACTCCTATCGTTGCCATGAATAATGCTGCAGCACTTGAGATTAGTGCTAGCTGAAGAATTGAAGTGCTTACGAAATTAAGGGACTGAATAGATATTTCAATTAGCGCGTTACTTTTATCTGAAATAAATTTGGTTACACACCAATACAGTATTATTACTATCAGAACAGAGCTAACTCCTCTAATGCTACCTTTTAGATCTGCGAGGCTAGGTGTCGCATGAACACCTATCATTAATGATATTATTATATTTAAAGTCGCGATTGGCGTACCAATAGCCAAGTAAATATCTTGCAACCAAAGGTATGCTGACCTCATAGCTATATTGCTTGTTAATCCTCTATGATCTGTTAATACAAAGTATGAATGCAGGGTAGGTAGGCCCGCCATATCAAAAAGAAAATAAACTAATAGAGCTCCAACAAACAATGGTGATAAACCGGTGAACAACAACCCTAAACTATGTATGAAGCTATTTGGGTTGTAATTGAAATTTACATAACCAAGTGTCTTTGACTCAGGATCAGATTTAAAAAGCACAACGTTTGTTACTTTTAATCCAAACGCTGTCGCTACGATTGCATGTGATATCTCATGGGCAGTAACACCCACCAGCCCCGTGAGTAGAATTACTTTGCTTTTGTGCTCTCCAAGAGAGCGATAATAAATTTCATTTGCACACCACAGAGCACAAGCTGATAGTATTGGCACACTTAAAATCCACCCTAATTCAATTAATGCTACCTTTAGTACTTCCATGACACCCTCATAAAAAACTTTCACATGTGAAAGAAAAAGGCCCACAATTTGTGGGCCTTAAAGCAGTATTTAGGCTAATTATTGAACGGTTACTTTATTCGATGCGGCACCGCCATCATCGTAACCAACTAACTCAACAAGCGGCATTTTGTTATCATGTGCATGTTTACCCATTGTTAATCGGTTAGAACGTACAGATACTAGGTTTCCATTCACCTTCCACTCAAAAGCATTCATGCTACCATCAGTATCTCTACATTCGGCGTGGAAAGCCCAAGAGCTGTATCTATCATCCACTCGGATTGAACAAGTTGGCGGTTTGTTTTCAACAATGTTCATCTCAAGACTTTTCGAGATCTCCTTACCCATTCGAGTTCGCATAATTAATGAAATTTCATGCTTACCTTTGTTTAATACAGTCCTTGCACTATATCCATTAGTTTCTATTTCTTGCCCATTAACTTTGTAGATCCTTTCCTCTACTCTATCTCTTGGGTGCCCACCTGATAAAAGCGGCCTCAAATTTAATTCTAAGGGTTCGCGATTATAATCATTCGATGTACTGTAATTAATGCCCACCTCATATGGTGGGGCTTCTTTAATATCGAGTGTACTTTCAATGACTGATTTATTACCACGAGCATCGGTTATTGTCACTTTAACTGGGTACTTCCCTGGAGCCGTGATTTGAAAAGTTCTCATATCACTCCAGCGGTTATCAGTTACTCTAAATGTTTCGCCTTGTGGAAACTCCCAAACATATTTAGCATCATCAAGCTGACCTCTAAATGCGATTGTTCTCACCCTAGCAGTAACATCTGCAGGTGCCATGTTAGAGTTGCTGCGCGTGTACAAGTTAAAGTCCGGCCACACGTACTCCCAAACACGCGCCCGAATATCTTGGCTAGCTTCTGTTCCTTGATCTTTATAACCTTTAATCCAAGCAGTGTAATGTAACTCTATACTACCTAAGGCCAAGTCATTTTCTGTAGGGGTGTACTCTAACTCTTCACCCTTAACCTGCTCCCCATTCGGCAAAGTAAAATACCCTTCAACTTCACCTTCCATCCCTCTGTATGGTAAGCCTAATCGAACTTGGTAGTTGTAAGTTTCACCGGTTTCAATTACTCGGGGCCCAACCATAAACACGCGAGGCCCTTTAATTCTTCTAAAATCTGCATACACTCGCTTCCGGTTATATGCATAACGATCTTCATCAGGGGCATCTTCATCGCGAACCCACGCCTCCATACTAAAGCGTTTTTCTGTTTCACTCGATAGAGTTAACTCAGTTCCTTCATGGAAGAATGTCTCGCCTCTATCTTGCGTCCATTTAACAACAGCATCCTCCATTGGTTCCCCATCCATGTTTGTAACCTTAACTTGGTACTTCGCTTCACTACCAGCAAATAATGTCTTAGCCCCTATAACCTCAACTTCTGGAGTGTCGTAAGCTATTATTTCAATAGTTTCAGTGTAGGATTCAGCCTTAGAGTGAACGTTAAAAATTTTAGCTCGTACTAAGTATTCACCCTTGTCATAAGTTTTGTACCAACGGAACCTATTACGATCTGTTACACGGTGTGCCTCCCAAGATGCACCTCCATTATCACTCACTTCCCAAATTACATCGCCGGTTGCGGCTGTGTCAGCTCTATTGTCCAATGAAAGCTGAAGTATTGTTGCGAATGGAGCAGCACCTGCTAAGCGCCTCCCCTCTACACTAGCGTCTATGGCATTGCCACGTAGAACAGTGAGGAATACACGCTGGCTTTTTTCAACTCGATTATAACCCTCAATCGGGCTTTTTAACCGAGCTTCCGCAATTAACCTAACTGATCGTTCAATACCTGAAAGATCCAGATTGAATTGCACAACTCCATTTGGAGCGTCAACAAAGTCTGTCATTGGAATAACTTCATCAAAACCTTCTTCACGTACCAAACGAATAGACCACTCACCCATAGATTTTGACTCATATTTCAGTTCCGGGCGCATCCTGTCAGCAATGTTAACCGTTACAGGTAAAGGAGCAGTATCCATAGCTTCACTTACACTCATATTTATGTGAGGGCGTATGTCGTAACCAGGCACTGCAATAGCTTTAAGCTGTTTAGCTGTTTTTACCTCTGGCAGAAAATTGTAACTTCCTGCCACATTAAACAAAGTTTCATTCCATAAAGCTGATTGCTCTGTATCCATTCTTCGGAATATTTTATTGTTAATTCCACGGCCAGGCTGAAAGGTTTCATTTGTTAACTCAACACCATCTCTAGTTAGTAACACATCAATCGGCGTTAGTTCACCTTCAATGATTGCATCACCTAAGTAACCACCCTCAATAGGCACCATGAATATTTCATCTTTATGATGGTAGCTAGAAAAAATATTAATTTCTGGTGCTGGTGGATCTATCGCTTCAATGTCATGCTGCTCAGTAGCAAGCGTTACACGCGTTCCGCTCTTAGAATATATACTCACCCTCCATCGCAAAGTATGTGCTCTTTTTTCACGTAAAGTGCCAAATAAGTATGGCGTTTCTGAATACTGATCTTGTTGCATACCATCTGGTATATCAATCCATTCAAAAAGACAGGTGCTTGCGTGGTTACCAATTTGCTTATTTGCTGCAGCATCTTGAGCTCTTGTTGCATCCAAGGTTAGTGAACATGCTGGGCCCATATTCTGTCTCATACGAACATCAAACTCTTGAATTACCCTGCTAACTTCTGTTAACTCGCCTAACGGCTTNCCGCCGCTATAGAGGTATAAACTATAACTTACTGGTTGTTCACCAAGGGCAACAGCTTGCCCTTTTAACCCTGTAAGCTTTAATCCACCAACAAAGTTGTCAACAGACTCTGCTTCATCTGGAACCTGCTCCCACTCTAGTAAACAGACAGGGTCACGAACAGCATCTGAAGCTTTAGCGGCATTAGCGTCACTGGTCAAACGACAAGCGACCCCAGCCGCAGGAGAGGCACTGATACTGACAGGATCTATTATCTGGCGTACTTCCCATTTTTCAGCTGAAAGTTTTGCTTCTCCAACCCAAGTATTTACATTAAGTACTAACACTGGAGAATTAGGGGCGCTAGTCATTACAAGTAAGTTAGATGTACCTTCTTCTCCAGAGTTAGCAGGACGAAGAGGTAAATCTATACGACCACCCGAAGCACTAAAGTCATGTTGGTTCATGATATTCATGGTTTCTCCAGGTGATATGAGAATACCATTAACAACTAAAGGTATTTGAGCATCAGAACGTAATGTTGCAAATACATCATAAACACCAGAAACAACAGTATTTCCGCCAAGTTTAATAGGCTCTGTTTGTATGATATTACCGCCATCTAACCGTTTAAATTCATGTGCTACTGCAGGTAACATAAGCTTACCGTCCATCCCATCTGCGAGGGATATTTGCGCAGGTTCGTACATGAACTCTTTGCTTGCTGTAGCGCTATTACCTTGAGCATCTTCCGCTGTTACCGTTATCAAATATCCTTCTCCTGCTTGCATACTTGGGAACATTATTGGATATTCTAAATTAAAGGTGCCAGGTGTTTCTTCTCGCCAAGATAATTGAACTCGATCACTTGCTGGCCCACCTTCCAACCTGATTGACTTCAATTGAGGTGAAGAGTCATAGGTATCGGTCACATTGATAATAAACTGATCAAGTGAGGAAATAGAACCGTCACCTGTAGTCGTAACAGTTATCTTGGGCGGTGTTTTGTCGGAGCTATAAGGGAACAACGGGATTTTAGTTAGTGGCCCATGGCGCTCTTGGGCTACTGCGTATAGTTGGTAATTCCCTTCAGATAAAGTTTTCAAATCCCACTGATATGTATAGTTTTGACCGTTTTCCTCTATCAAGCCCCCTGCCGCCGAAAGCTTGTTACCAGATGTATCTTCAAGCCAAGCATTTCTTAATCTTAAGCGGTCAAAATAAATACCTCTTTCTGGTTGAGTTATGAATACTCTAACTTTCTGATCACTTTCAGAATAATCGTAAGTTAAGGACGGGTAGTGAAGATCATTCCAATGAACTTCCGCCCATCGATCTGATGCTCTTAATTTACCATCTTCACTTCTTACCGTAGCAGCATCGTGGATATACCCAGTAGTACCTGGTTGCATAGTGTAGTTTGAATTGATGATACAACTTGTTTGCCCTGCAGGAATAACACATGACCCACGATGTGAAGCAACTTGATTAAATTTTCTTGCCTCGGCGTTAACTCTTATTTTGTCGTAAGAATACGGAAGTTTATCATTAGTAATTTCATAACGTACAAATGAGTCCCAGCCAATATCACTATAATGATATTCAACATCTTTAAGCACCGGGGTTTTTGGAGCTTCTGGTGAGAGCTGTAAGTTATATGAAATGCCTCCACCTCCCCAAGAGCCAAAGTTAACCCACCGTGTAAAGTTTCCATTTACGTTTCCGTAGGGGGCTGACCAATATAAATAAACGTAGTCACTATCTGAACCTGCAACAACTGCTTCACCTAGACTATTAACTAACTTAAGTCCTCCAGGCGAGTACTCATGCCAATTATTCTTTTCTATACGGAACGCTAATTTGACAGGGTTTGTTTTTACTTCTATACCAGCTTTATATGGTACAAACCCAACTAAGCCAGGGCCCATTTGATTACTAGAGTCTGGATCGAAAACCCCAAATGGAGTCTGTGGTGCGTTTACAATATTGTCCCATCGGACAGTTTGAAGCTGTGATTTCCAAGTGTTACCTGCTTCATCTTGAGCCGTTATTTGAACCTTAAAGTCCTCATCAAGATTTGAGTCTGGTAAGAGGCCATATTTATTAAGAACATCAATTTGACCGGTAGGCTCATCAAAGCTAGCGTTACTCTCTGAATGCAGTGTGCCATCACCTCTGTACACAAATACCTTTGTTTCTTTTATTGGAGATTCATCTAAAATATTATTAACTCGGAAATATGTTTTTTCTGAGCCTCCAGTACCAAGCTTCCATATGGAGCTACTTACATCTTGTCCATAGGATGTGTTAGTGGCGGTCATTGGTGAACCTGTTGGTGGAGTTAGGTCTACATTAAGCGTATGAATATCAACTTTAACGGCTTTTCCATCACCGGCTAATATTTCTGCCTTTATTTTGTGAAGCCCCTCATTTGGGGCCGGTAGACTTAAGAAAGCGCCATAATACTCTTTACCACCTACTGTTATCCTGTCGTTAGCACCAAGAAGATCACTTGTGACTGTATTGAGCACCCCACCTGTTGCGTTGAGTATTGAAATTCGCACTTTTCTATCAACCCCAGCGCTCAATGCAAAAGTCATCGTTCCTGTAGGGTTTCCATATTTAGCATCAGCCTGTAATGTGCGTTGAGTACCATCTGCCCCAGTAAAGTAGTACTCAAGAAGGTCTGCTTGAGCATGCCCTCCTGAAAGCAACGCTAGGGCACCAGTTATAGCTAGGGCTTTACGTTTTAGTTTTATCATTGTGATTGTCCCTTTAAAGGTAAATTTACACACATTAAGGCTACCCCAAAGCTCAAGCTGACCATGGGTGTACAATGGCCTTTTTTGGGCGTAACAACAAAAAAAACACCCGAAATATTAAATTCCGAGTGTTTTACGTAGTCCTACTCAATAGGGTTTTGTATTGATTAGCCACCAAGGCCATTTGAGAGCTGAACAACCGCTGGGGTTACAGCAGCAGCTTTTTCTAAAGTTGCTGACATAATTGTCTCAATTATTGTTGGGGTATTGTATAAACCCATACCACCAGCAACACCCATTGCAAACGCCATTAGTGATTGGCGAGCAATACCACCAATAATACCCACAAGAATCATAGCACCGGCAACAATTCGGCCAAGCGTTCCTTCAGTCCACTCACGTAGAGTTGACCAAACATCATCAAACTCAGCGCCACCACTGCCAGCATAAGCAGAGCTAGATAAAAATACAGCCAGAGCAATTAAGCTAAAAGCCACGAATAATTGATTTTTGCTCAAGTTACGAGCGGTTTGCATTATGTTCATTTAGAACACTCCTTTCTTATTACACGTTGATTTTAAGTAAACTAGATTTGCTCTTTGTGGCTGCTCTAGTCGTTATATAGTATTTCGATTCACTTAAAAGCCCTCATCGCTAACTGTCCTTTTTGGGCGGTTAGAGCTTTTTTAAAAGAATTTTTTATATCTCAGTTTTTACCCCCTCCTTTTGTATAGAGAGGGCTAAAAGATACTTCGCTCTCTGATTCACTCTCACCAACAACCCATCGTCTTGGTTCAATTTCTGTGTATATGTAACCAGTTACAATGAGATCACCATTAGTATCTTCCCAAGGAGCTACCCAAATTCGCATTACTTGAGCCGGAGTTCTAATAGGTATGGGTTTGTTAGGTAGGCGTGGAGCAACATAGGTATCTATCACAATATCGCCGGAGGCTTGTTTTAAATTGCTTTTATGTTTGTGATCTTCATGACCATTATGTTCTGCATGATCATCTTCGCCCGCAATCATTGGCCTAGGTACTTGACCATCATTGGTTGCAGCATAAACATCTCTTGAAGACATACATTGGAACCCTTCGGGCATCCCCGGGCATGCATAATCACTGCTACCAACATCAAAGAGCGTACAGCCACTTAAGGATGTTAATAGCCCTAACCCCATCACAGCATTTTTAAATGTTAAAGACGTTAAACCTGAAACCATGCCCGTTTTTTTGCTTTTACTGTTTGTATTTAGCATTTTTCTTACCTTATTTAACTTTAGTGCCACGGACTTTTAATGCAGAGCCCTTGGTTACAATAATGTCTACCTGACGGCCAGCATCGATTTCAATAACTGGAAATATCCCCTCGGCCATTTGCACATAAAATTGAGCTACACGGTCTAGTGCGGAGCTAGCACCTTTAGCTGCTGCACCCTGAACAAATGTATTTGTGAAATCGTTTTGTTGATATTGAGTTTTACCGGTATTTGATAAATTCAGAGTTGGAACAGCGTTAACATCGAAGGCTTCAGCTGCGCCACTTAAGAAACCTGCCATTAATGACTTGGCTATAATTTGGCCTTGCTTTGAAACCAATCGACCGCGAACACCTGCTTTACCATCTTCGCCAACAGCGTATGAATTAAAGCCAGTTTCAATAACCTCTCCGTTATCTTTAATGCAAGATAAAGTCTCACCCCGAAGATATGCACGTTCAGAACTTAGATCACCATGGCCTGAAACTATGAGAAAGCACTCGCGAACATCGGCGCGGAATCTATTTGGTAGAATTGCCTCTTTACTAATGCGAAGTGTTGCTGGGAATGGATCTTGCCTAGCGCCTTGCGCAGTCGGAGCGTCCATACCATTGATTAAAACACCTGTAAAAATTGAGCCCGCAGGTATATAAAGATCATCTTCTTTAATATCTTTTTCATTTGGGTCGATATCATTTTTAGAAGACGAGTAACTTGAAATTACAAGCGTTGCTTGCTCTTGTGGTTTTCCTTTAGTATCACGCCCGCTATGTTCAGCTTCATCACTTTTTGGAACGGGATTTTTCTTGAAAAAATCTTCAGGATTAGAGTAATCAAGATCACCTTCTTTTTTAAATGGCACATCAGTGTTTTGGTTTATTTGTGCATTTTTGTTTTTAGCTTTTTCAGCAGGACTCAGCCCACTTTCAGATGGGCTTTTTATCTCTTTTGCCAGCTTTTCATTTTGCTCTTTAAGCCTTTTCATCTCAGCTTCAATACGTGCTATATCACGACCTGAAACTTTATCCTTTGATTGGCCTGTATCTCTTGTCATTTCCTCTCTGAAACGCTCAAGATCTTTCTTTAGCCTTTCATTTTCACGAGCAACCAGCTTAAGATCGGCTGATAACGCATCAATACCTACCTCACGAGTATTAGAATCTGTGAGTATGTGACGAATGCTTTCTTCTCGTGTTTTTTTGCGCTCAACTTTTTCACCGCTAGAAAAAATAGCTACGATGCCGAAAATCACGACTGCCCCTAAAGAAATAGCAGTGTATTTCTTTGTTTTGGGGTTCATATTTTCCCAATAATCTTTCATTAGTTACCTCTTAACAATGATGGGCGCTTAGAAGTAGAAGCTTTTCCTTTTGCATTTTTACGCGCTACATAGACTTCTGTTTGCTGGCCCGGCTCTAGCACTTTCAAGGGCCACGTTGTTACAGCTGCAACATCCCAATCGCCACATGTAGCTTCATTAAATTCCAAAGCTTTAGATGAATCATTTTCAGCTATACCTACAAAGACTGTTAAGCTATGCCCCATTAGAACTTGCCCATCTTTGAAGGAAACAGCCATGCCGGGATGGTCACAATATGGAGGAGTGATATTGTTTGGGGTTTTGTTCATGGAGTAACCCTGCGGTATATCTCCAAGAGCTAGTTTTCTAAATATTGTTCTAATTGTTTCTATATAAGGCTTACTTTTTTCCCACTTTTCAGCTTTAGGATTTGATTGCATACCTGCAACCGCATATTCTCCATCTAGCTTAAGAAAAACCTCTCTTGGCGGTATTTCACGAGGAACCATTGTCAAGCTTAGAGCTTGAGACTCGCTTCCTTTTTCAGTAACGAACATAGTTACAGGGTGGTTTTTCTTAGTCGCTACATAAACCACGTTATCTTTAATGCAGACTTCACCACAATCACCATCATCACCCCCACCAGTGAGAGATGTTGAAACCACTTCAGGGTTACCAAACGGTGTAACAATCCTATTTGGATGACCTATCGCTACAGGAATAATTTGGTTTACGCCTGGTGTCATTTTAACCACTGCATCTTGTGATACATGAGCACCACGATACCCACTTTCAGGGGTAGCACGACCCTCAGATTCGACACTTAACTTTCTCGCCTCAGTGGATGCTTTTTTCATTACACTTGCAGGTACTACTGGTATTGCGTCTTGGGCGCTCACCAGTGGTGATATGGCTAGTGCTACTGATATTGCTAGGCTGTTTTTAATCTTTTTCATCATTTATCCTGGCGCTCTTCTCTGCGTTGTAGACGATCAATAACACCCTCTGTTCGAGGCCGTCCTTCATACGTTGTCATGAAATCGATAATTGGAATGTAATTTGAAATGGCGATTGTAAATTCGTATGTTCTATCGATACGTTTTTCTGCTTCGCTAGACATACCTTTTGTAAATGAGTATCCGTATACAAAAACCTTTTTCGATTTTGATTCATACTCTACAAATCTCGGTTCAAACCGCATGCTTACTCTGTCGTTTTTAATTTGTTGCGATTGGATTTCCAGTACCGAAATTACATCGTTGTAAATAGCTGGTGATAACATTCGCTCGATACGCTCTTTGATAAACCCAACGTTAGATGGTGTAACATTTCCAATAAGCTGAGCTAAAGCGAAACCCCACGCTTCTTTATAGCCAACAGATGAAGCATCATTTGTTACCCACGCTTCATCATGTAAAGAGAAAGGCTGGATGGTCACAATTGTTTTTTTGTTAGCCAACATGCCGATCAGCAGCAATAGACTTAACAGTAAGGCCGCGATAAAAATACGACTCCATTTGTTCTCGTTTTGTATGCCTTCCCATGATTTCAGGTAGCTTTTCAGGTTCATGGTAAAAATCTCCGAATATATGGATTTTTAAATGTTTTAGATTTCGTCATGGGTAACCCTGTCCAATACAGCATATGAAGAAGGTAACCATCGGGGTGGTTGTCTCTAAATTTTCGATAGAAGTTTGTAATAACAAGACCAATTACCGTACAAACGAATGCTTTACCCAAAATCACACCTACTACAAGGCCAATTAACATAGGAGCAAGTTCATCTGCACTCCACATCAACAGGTGGGGTGGCTCATCGACTCGCCTTGGTATTCGCACAGGCTTCATAGCTTTCTCCTTTTAAAATTTATAAGACTATTCTCGGACAAAGCGCCTCTAAATATCGCATCTGTTCTCACCCTTTTTGGGCAATTGCAGCCAGATAGCTAAAAAATTTGTTCACGTTTTTAATTCTTAAGGTTTTATAAGCGGCTTTTAGATAAGGCGGGCTGAAATTGCTGCAGCTTTATTGGTGTGAAAGTTTCACATGTGAAACTTTTAAGTGTTTTGATTTTAACTATTTTAATAAATAGAGCGGCGAAAGCCGCTCTTGTATTTAAACTCGTTTTTGTAAGTTACCCATAGCTATGCCAACTAGAACGCAACATGCCATCATAACAATTGGAATTATTATTGGGTTTAGTGCAATCGGTGCAAAGAATGCTATTCCTAACCCAAGTAACAGGTATCCTATAAACCTGACTCCATACCGGTGGATAACCGGAGATGCATAATCGAAGTTTGTCCTCTTAATTCTCCAAGTCATCATCCCATCATGTATGGCAGGTATAAATAAAATTGCCATATACGGGGCCCAAGTTAAAAGTAGCGCCATTCGAGTGAAGAATTGGTACACGACATTACCTAACGCTTCAATTCGTCCTTCTGCCCACTGAAACCACCATAACCCCATTTTTTCCATACCCCTTGATTTTAAACGTTGCTCCTCCGTTGGGATAAGTGTGTAATATACGCCTTCATAAAAACCCGATTCAATCATGGTCGATTGATACCAAGATTCAGCTTTTTCTTTTATCCAGTACCTTGTATCTTCACCAAGATTAGCCTCCACAAGCTTGCTTTCTTCCTCAATTGCTCTGTCAGTCCAATCTCCTGGTACTAGCAATAAAATAACTAGCAGCTCAATTACCAGCAGCCAANCGGCTTCTTCATAATTTACTCTCCTTAACACTGAGCGTATTTGCTCGCTGGTAATAAGGTCGTATAGTACAGACCTTAGGCTATTTTCATTATCATGCAGCTTTGGGTGGATCGTTAATCCACCCTCATGCTTGCTGTACCATTCACAAAAGCTTTGACCGCTAGAAACTGTCCATGAAGAGCCTGATTTATCGGTAATTTCAATTTCCATTATTCTCGATGTTTCTGAAATCAAAGCCTCGATGAATACAGCAAATCTTAGTGGGTCTGGGATTTTGTGACCTGATTTAAAATGAACAACTTCACTATATCTAATTAGGGCCTCTTCTATAATTTCGTAAATAACCGGCTCCTCATCAGCACAAATGTGATCACTTATGTACTCACTAATTCTTTCTAAAACGAAACGGGACACAGGCCAGTCAAATTGCAGTAATGTAAGTGCTTCAGCGTTTTTTCTGCATCTTGTTCTTAGGCCGTCTACCACCCTTGCGTATGGATGTTGCTTTGCCATTGCTTTATAACCTCAATCTTTAGTGTTTGTTGTAGCAAATACTTTGCATATTAAGTAAGTATTGGAAGCCGACCCTTTATTAACCGGCCACCTGAAATAGTTGCGAAAAACTCCAAGTTTGGCAGCATACCTAATAACTGAGCTGGCAATAGGTCATACTCCTCTTCCATCAACCTCTCGCCCTGGCTTCCCCCATGCATAATAGGATCTTCACTATCCGTATTTTGACCTTGGTTTCTCATGACATATTTAACGCGAGTTTTTGGCAAGTTGTCTGTGATGTACTCTTGGGTTTCTTTGTCCAGAACACGCAAAGCAAACTTATTATTCAGGTTACCCAATACTTGTATTGCTTTATCTTTGCTACCCATTCGAGCTGAAAAATCAGAAAATGTCTGCGTTGCTACAAATAACCGAAGCTTAGCTCCTCTACCTTTATTTAATAATTGGATAAATGGATCATTGATAACCTCAGCTGCTTCATCTACGAATATATTTACTGGTCTATTATTTACACCGAAATTATAACGGTCACCGGCAACTGCCGTTAAATCAGACAGCATTATAGAGCCGATAGCACTACCAACCATGCTATCCGTAAGAGAGTCCAACCCTATGTAGGCTACTTGTCCGTTGTTAATTATTTTCGCGTTGTCAGTAATTGCTCGGGCGTCATTTAGATCTGTTGAATCAGGAGAAAGCATTTTTCCTAGCTCACCTGATGTAAGCATGTTCATAATGGGTAGGAGGTTCGCTACCATCTTAGAAAAGTGAGTAGAGTCATGCTGGAACATACTTAGCAAACCTTCCAGCTCAGAACTAGATTTTACGGGCTGTATTACATCATAGTAAAACCTTAACATTGCAAATGCCTTTTTCTCTGTATGGGCATGCTTCACTTTATCTCTATATGGCTCAGCCTCTGCTTCCCATTCTGGCATTACACTCTCGGAGTAGGCTTCAATAGACTGAATTACCAACCCTGCAGCTCCACCTTCAAGAAATCGTCTTAACAGTACAAGGTTAGGCCGCTGATAAGTCATAACAAGCCCTTGAGCAATGTTGTTTAAAGCTTGCCATGCAAAACTTTTGAACGGGTCGGCACCTGCTTCCGATGGAATAAGCGCTGCTAGTCGGCTAGCTATTTCTGTTACACGAGTAAAGTTTCTTAGCGGGTCTATTCTTACAGAATCCTCAGGGAATGCGGGGTGAAAAGAAATAAACCTTTCAGGTTCACCCATTGCTTCACATACTTTTCGAGCGTTATCCCGCATCTCTTTATCGCCCTTAGGATCAATGATAATAACCGCTTCACCCCGTAAGATGGCTTGAGATATCATAATGTCAAACATTCTTGTTTTACCTGAGCCTGTTGTTCCAACGATTAGCGTGTGCCCTTCTGTGTGACCCAAGTCTTGAACCAGCTTTATTTCTTTTGGTTCAACACCATGTATCCAGGTTGCTCCTATTGGTTTTGTTTTCTTTTTCTCTCGTTTAACTATTCTGGTTATTTTCTTAGTCGTTGATTCAAACCCGACAACACTAGACCAATCTCGCTTTAGTATTTCAAATACTCGCTGCGTGTGCCTATTTTCCCAGTCAAAACCGGAGCCCAACCACATTTCATCTGGATGGCCCTTAAGTGTTTTTTGTAGCTTTTCAAGCGTAATAAACTCAAGTTCACGACCGCATAAATGCTTCTGTAAATTTGCTAGCTTAATTGCTTTTGGTATATGAGATACTGCCATAATTCCACATATACCAGTCATCCAGTAAAAAGGGTCTGAAGGCATGGTACTGTAATAATTTACACCCATGGCAATTGCGCTTGCTGATACCCAACCTAATGCCGCTCGGCTCTCGTAGTTGGGCCTCCACGGCATTTCATACTCAAGTGAATCGTAATTCATGATTAGTTACCTTCCTTTAAAAAAAGATGTAATTTGCCTTGTTTATACATCATTGGTGGAGATGCTTGCCCCCTCTTTAAGTGCGCTCTTAAGCTATGCTTGCTAATATCTGTATATTCACCAGCTATTACATCCAGTGATTTACCACTAGTAACAAGACAATCACCCTCCTTGGTCACCGCACTAACGATCCACTTTCCTTCTCGTTTCAAAATCATCTTTTTAAGGGATTCAATTGCAGCGCCAACAGTTATAACTTTTGGCTTAATATCATCAAAGTCAGCCGTCATTTTCCCCTCTCCCTTCAGAAGTAAAGTGGGTTCATCTACACCTGGAATGAACACTTCCTTAGGTGTTTTTTTAACATTCGTTTTAAGATCTTCATTTATTAATTTTTTGGGATTTTTACCTTGGTTAAACGGCATGCTATTTTGTTTTGTTTGTTCTGTTTTATTCTTTGTGCTTTTAGTGCGAATTTCGGAATGAGGTTTGTTGGTTGCCTTATTTCCTTTTTTATTTTCCATAATCACCTGTTTAACATCTTCTTCACCCGCCTCCGATTCATCGAGTGCCGCTATTACGAGCGATGAGATATTAGCTTTCAGAGCCAGTCCTTTGATGCCTTTAAAGTTTTGTATTTTCTTCGTTGGCATAACGGGATCGCCCTGTATCAAGTCGGCATTCCATAAACATGCTAGAACCTCAGAAGCACTCTCTTCTCCTAAGTTTTCCGCGCCCTCTGGGTAGATAATTGAAACTTGCCCTTTGAAAAGATACAAAACTTCCCCTAGTAATTTTTCACCCGTTAATACTGGTAAAATAGCCTTTTCTAGTATATTTTTTGCATCCGTCGGGAGAGTATTTAAGTGACTCACTAACGTATCTTTGGCTTCACAATCTGATTTTTTAATTTCAGTGTTTTCCAACTGCCTGTTATCTGCCTTTTCGTTGTTTTGTGCTGGTGGCTTATTTTCCTCAGAGGCAGACAATTCCTTTTTGGCACTATTACCAACCACCTTTTTCCTATTTTTATTAATGAATAAACTACTGACATCTATAGAATGCACATTATCAGCGCTTTTAAGTGGAGTAGTTTTCACCTTTACCTCTGGGGTTGTTTTTTGAGTCTCAGTATCTTTATCTATGGCATTATTAGGTGTTTGTTCTATTGCCACTGTTACTGCTTCACTTTCTTCATCGGTACGTTGTTCAGTATTGTTTTGAGTAAAATTCCCAAATGGAACATCTATTTCATCAACGTCATCCGATAAACCCTGCGGAGGAGAGACATTGTTATCTAATGTTTCAGGGGCGCTCGTTGTAGCCTCATGTGTGTTTTCAAAATCGACAAATTCAAAGCCGTCAGTACTTGATACTGCATTTTCCTCTGTACCACAGTCTGAAGTAGCTGGCCTTTCAGTTGCGCCAGAAGCTGTCTCACTTTCTATATCTTCAAATTTAATTTCAACATCAGCCACTTCACCATCAATAACAGCTTTAACAGGTGTTGGTGGTTCATTAGTAAAAACAAGTTCATGTGATTCAAGCCGCAGACCTAATAGCTTTATAGATCCAGCGGGGCGTCCTTGTTGGATTATCTCAGGGCATATATCCCAATACCGGTAATGCGCCGACTCACCATTTTTACCTTGTACTTTGTTGGGAATAGCAAAACCTCGCTCAATAAGAATGTCTGCAAGAGTATCTGGATCTCTTGGAATGCCAGGTATTTTATCTTTTTCGATTAACTCATATAGATCACCCAGCTGTCTCCATGTGATAAAAACACCTTGATGAACATTCCAAACTTTTGCGCCAGGCTCATTGACCTTCCATTTCCCCGTTTTAACAAGCCGTCTAATTGCATCAAATACGTACCTTTCAACGGGCACTCCATAAGAAAACTCATCTACATCCAGTCTGCTTTGCTTAAGGTCGCGAGCTACACTTTCTTGATCAGCTTTTAGCATTAACCTTGTAACCGGTTGGTTTGTGCTTGTACCCGCAATGGCTTCTAGCATTGATTCCAATATTTCTGGCCCTGATTCTGACAAGAACTGCAAAACATTTGGTGGAATTATTCTTTCAATAGTTAATACAGAAAACTGCTCATGCCGTTTATGGCGGCTATCACGCCACCGCAAAAAATAACGATCAATTTTATTTTCGACAGCCCAACCATAGAGTGTGTTGCCATATGGGTTCCAAGTAACTGAACCATTCTTGTCTGTAACAGACACATCTGACAATGGCTTACCTACATCATGGAGCAAGCCAGCAAAACAGCTAGCTAACCGCCACCGAGGTTCATTGTTACGCCTATCTCTAGGTGATCCCTCCATTGAAAAAATGACAGATTCAGACGCTTGAGCTGCCCAAAACGCAACTTCTAGGCCATGCCTAAAAAGGCCACCAGCACCACGATGATGATGGGCTTCTGAAGCTGGTAGTAAATGAACAAACTCTGCGTATTTTTTAATTACTGGCAGTATTAAATTGTTGTACTGCTCTTTATTAAACCCCAAAGCACTACGTATGCGTTGCATTAACTCTTCTTGAGTTTGTAGCACCTTATCAATCGGTGCAGTAGGTAGACCTTTAGCGAAAGGCGGATATCGAGGTATTTCTTCATCATACTCATCCACCACTACTAACTTTGTTTTTAAAGATGGATTTTCAGGGCCAAACATTCGCTTTAGCTTTCTTAACATTCGGATTAAACCAAACAAGTTATTTTGAGATGCTTAATAATCCCAGATTTTCACACAATCTCTGAAACGCGCTTCTGTCCAAATTGGGCAGTTAGAGCTAGCTGCGTTAGGTGCTACACCCCGTAAACTAAACCTAAACGAATTACTGAATAGGAATGTTCTAATGAAGCAAACTTCTCTGCCCCCTCTAATCATTCTTGGCGTTGTTTTAATGGCGGGCTGCGCTAGCTCTCCTGAGCCTGAACCCGTGAAAAATGAAGCTTTAGTAGAGACAAAGCAAGCGCGTGTGACCCGTGAGCTAACTCTGTCTTGGGATAATATAGGTCGTGGTGGCGCGGCCATTCGACAACCAGGCTATATTCATGTTCTTGGTGATGGCAACCTGCACTCATCAGAAACCAAAGCAAACTTACCTAAAGCAAACACAGAAACACCTTACACCCTTAGTAACGCTATAGCTGCGGTAAGTGATATTGATAAAAATGCCCAAGAAAAAAATAACGAAACTGTTACTTCCCGTCATAGCTCAGTAAATAAAGGGTATTCACTATATGAGCTATCCCGTTGGGAAAGATTTTGTAATGCAGGTATTGGTATGGATGAAGATGATTGGCGCTTTGTTACAGAAAATGGCGGGGCACAAAATATTCCACAAATACTCTCTGACTCATGTTCACTACCTAATCATGATTACCAATCTTATTTAGATGCTTGGGTTAATTATTGTACTGAAGAAAAATTAACTTCGACACAGCGAAGCATTGTTAGAAGTAGTGTTCGTCCTAAATCAGTGGTGAATCCATGCGAAGCAATCAAACAGTAAAGTCTAGTGAGAATTACGAATCAGTTGAACGCAAAGCTGCGTTGTATGAAGAAATGCGGGTCATGCTAGAGGAAGCAGGTTCAAGGGGGACACCTCTTGACTCTGTTATTGTTATTTCTGGTGTTCTAAATGATATAGCTAAAGAACATACTGAGTTGCAAAACCTGTCACAAAGCTGGCGGGGTCTTCTTGAATCATCTTCATCTATTCGCCATTTAAGTTTACAAGTAAAGCATAAGGAACGGTAATGAAGCTGTATATTTGTGAAAAACCAACTCAAGCAAAAGATTTAGCTGCCGTTTTGGGAATATCTCAACGCGGGGATGGCTTCCTTCATGACGGAAACGCAAACTTTATAACATGGGCTTACGGGCATTTGCTGCAAATGTACATGCCTCAAGATTATAGTGATAAGTGGAAGCCCTGGTCATTAGATACCCTACCAATTTCTCCTGAGAGCTGGAAACTTAAAGTTAAGCAAAGTGCATCAAAGCAAGTTAAAGTAATCGATTCACTTATTAAAAAGGCGCAAGTTATTTATATAGCGACTGACTTTGATAGAGAAGGTGAAGCTATTGCACGTTCGCTCATGGATAGAGCTCAATATTCAGGTTTAGTAAAACGGGTATGCTTAACGGCCCTGGATGATAATAGTATTCGTAAAGCGCTGAACAACATCAAGGATGGTAAAGAAACCCTATCATTATACTATGCTGCAATTGCTAGACAGAGAGCTGATTGGCTGATTGGGATGAATGCTAGTCGATTATATACTGTCTTAACTCGTAGAGCAGGGTTTGATCAGACTTTACATATAGGCCGGGTTATAACACCTACCATCTCTCTTGTTTGCCAGAGAGATCAGGATATTACTAACTTCAAGCCCTCACCCTTCTGGACGTTAGATGTTTCTGTTTCAGTGCAGAATGGACAATTTAGTGCTAGATGGTCTGCTCCTGAAGAATTTATTGATGAACATGGTCGCTGCATAAACAAAGCTTATGCAGAGCAAGTTGCAGCGCAAGTAAAAGGTGCTCAAGCTGTCATATCTAAAGCTGAAACCAAAGCTGGGAAAGAATCGGCACCATTGCCTTTTGATTTAACTTCGTTGCAGCAATATTCCAGTAAGAGATGGGGTTATACAGCTCAACAAGTACTTGATACAGCCCAGAGTTTGTACGAAAAACACAAAGCAACGTCTTACCCTAGGACAGATTGTAGATATCTTCCTGAGTCACAAAAACAAGAGGCTCCTGATGTTCTTCAAAATCTAATTTTATCAGATCAAACAGTGTCAGGGCTGGTGGCCGGTGCGGATACAAGTCGTAAATCACGCGTTTTTAATGATAAAAAAATAACAGCTCATCACGCTATTATTCCAACGCCGTTCAAAGTAAATGTTTCAGCTATGTCTGAACCTGAGTTCAATATATACGATGCTATACGGCGTTTTTATATCGCTCAATTTTATAGCCCAGCTGAATTTAGCCGCACAGTAATTGATGTAATGTGTGGTACTCACTTATTTATAGCTGCTGGTAAAACACCTATTAAGCAGGGTTGGAAAGTGCTTTTTAACTCTGAAAGTGAAAGCTCACCGCAAGATGATGGTGTAGAAGCTGGTGAAGAGCCGATTGAGCAGGATAAACTCCCCCGTGTAAATCAAGGAGAGCCAGCTGTTATAAGTAACTCATCTATTGATAGTAAAGTCACACGCCCCTCCCCCCATTTTACCGAATCTTCATTATTAGCTGCTATGGAAAATATTTCTCGGTTTGTTACTGAAGAAAAATTTAAAAAGATTTTGGCTGAAACGGCAGGGCTGGGTACACCGGCTACTCGTGCGGGCATTATTCAGGGTGCCGTTGATAAAGGGTATTTTAAACGGCAGAAAAAAATGCTGATCGCAACTGAAAAAGCACATGCATTAATATCTATTATGCCACCAGCCATAAAGTCTCCAGGGATGACTGCAGCATGGGAGCAAGAACTAGAAAATATAGCTTCAGGCAACTGTAATATGACTGTTTTCATGAATCAAATAACCAACTGGATTTGCAAGCTTGTACAGCAGCTAAAGTTAAACTCTGAAGCTTTAGTTGAAAGTGGGGGAAATATTGCTAAGGCATTTGAAGGGACAAAACCCGCAACTCACAACTGCTTTAATTGTGGAGGTGAAATAACCCGGTTAAAAGGATCTAATGGCTTCTTTTGGAGCTGTAAGAATGCCGCATGTAAGAAAACGTTTAACGATAATCGCGGCAACCCCGTCGATCCCATTAAAGCTAATACCCCCCAAAAGAATGCCCCTAAATGTCCCGAGTGCGATTCACCTATGCTCAAACGAAAAGGCAAACCAAAGCAGGGGGAAAAGGCATCTCAGTTCTGGGGATGCTCAAACTTCCCCACCTGCAGAGGTGTTCAGTCTATTAAACCCAGGAGAAAATAACTCATGAAAATAAATAATATTATGCAACTAAGAAAGTTATTTGCTTTATCTTCAGTTGCATCAGCCATGATTTTAACAGGTTGTGGCGGNCGGTGGCGAAGACGATAAAAAAACTTCAACACCCGATACACTGGCAGTAATTTCAATCGAAAACACTTCTATAAATGAAGGAAATAAAGGGAGTAGTAAAAGCCTGTCAATTCCGATAAGCCTTTCTAAAAAATCAGAAGAAGATATTGAACTTGGATATTCTTTTGAAGATATATCAGCTATTAATGGTGAAGATTATTCAGCGAAGAGCGGTAAAATAATCATCCCATCGGGTAGTCGGCGTGCGCAAATTGATGTTTTAATTCATGGAGATGATAAGCATGAACCAGATGAGCATTTCAAAGTTCATTTAGATTCGGTCACTAATGCAGAAATAAACGATAAAAATAGTTCAGCCACAATAACAATACTTAATGATGACTCAGTTCCAACATTAACCTTTGATACAGTTATACAATCAGCTACTGAAAATGTGGGGGTTGTTACAGTTCCGGTTTCATTATCAGCTGAAAGTGGCTTTGATGTTACTGCTACGGTGTCATTATCTGGCACAGCACTTTTGGGCGATGATTATACGCTCAATGAAACTGAGGTATATTTTTCAGCAGGAGAGACATTTAGAGAAATTGAGCTATCTATTATCGAAGATCCAATACCTGAGGGTGGAGAAACAATCTTCGTAACGTTAGAACAAATTGAAAATGCAGCTCTAATTAGTGGCGAGGGCTCTTCTCATACAGTTGTTATTTTGGGTGATATTGGACTAAATGATACCGGACTAACCAAGTTCAGTGATGGAGTTGTTTCTAATTTATCATTTGAGCCAGCAAGCCACCCGGGACAAGATGCTTCTTATGGCCGCGATGTAAATGAAGCTGGTAACAATGATCACGGGCATGCTGGCTTTTCTTTTACTAAAATTGACTTCAATGGAAACCCACTACCAGCTACCAGTGAAAATTGGAGCTGTGTCCAAGATAATGTTACGGGGTTAGTTTGGGAGAATAAACAGCCAGATTTCACAATAAAAAAAGAAAATAGTGAAGAGGGTGATTTGGAAATACCAACCGGCGATAGCTGGCGTGCTGGCAATTTTACCTATGGATGGCATAACTCAACCACTAAAGATAACGGAGGGAGCTCTGGGTATCAAAGAACGGCACAAAATTCCCTACTTAAAGACCGGCCAGTTACTGTAACTAAAGGATACTGTGGATTCACAAAAGATCCTGGTCGCAAAGATAAACTTTATTGTGACACCCAAGCTTATATTGCAGAGATGAACCGAGTTGGTGCATGTGGTTTTAATGATTGGCGAGCCCCAGAAGCGAGTGAATTACGGTCTATTGCGAATTATGAGCAACCTGAAGTGACAACAGTACCAGAAAGTAATTTCTTTTCTAATTTAAAAACAAATACTAACTACCTAAGTGCAACCCCTGGTTCTGATAATGAAGCATCGGCGTGGTGTTACGATTTTGGTGATGGTCATGTAAAGCTTTGCCAAAAAGGTGTGTATCAATCATTTATCGCAGTGAGGAATAAAAAATGAAATATATTAATTTAACTGCATTCGCTATATCAACGCTACTTTTAACCTCTGGTGTTGCTGCACAAGTATGTAAGGAAAGCACAATCTACCCCCGGGTAAGTAGCCAGCAGTATATTGATCACTTGGATGGAACTATAACGGATGCTCAATCCGGTTTAGTATGGTCGAAGTGCAGCTTAGGCCAAACCTACTCTACTCGCGGTTGCTCTGGGGTTGCCGCTAATTTAGATTGGGCTGACTCACTAACAACGATTCAAGACTTAAACACCAGTGGAGGATTAGCAGGTTATGATGATTGGCGATTACCCAACATAAAAGAGTTAGGTTCGCTCGTAGATGCGCAGTGTCATAGCCCATCTATAAACTTAAGCGTATTCCCCGACACACCATCAGCAACTTACTGGAGTTCAACCTCGCGGGCGGATACTTCAGGTGTGGTTAATGGCGGTTATAGTATTAATTTTGCTACAGGATCTGATTTAAGTCCTGAAGTTACAAATTTACGACACGTTAGATTGGTCAGAGGAAATAATTAATGCCATCGATTAAATTCACTGTAGTAGCAGAAAGGTTGTTTGTGGATGATGAGTTATCAATGGATGGGCTTCAACTTCTTGCTGCCCTTGTAAGTAATTCAGAAATGGGCCTGATAAGTAAACGCCATGCTGTTCTAATAAGTACTGAATGTAATTTACATAAAGAGCAAATTGATGATGCTTTAGAGGAGCTTTTGGAGTTAGGTTACATTCAATATTGTAGTAATACTGTGCGTGAAAGCCATAAACGTACTTGGGTAGTAAAGCCTTGAATAGATCGAGTATTACAGGGGTAACTCTGTAATACTCATGTGATAAGAGCTAATAGAGTTAAGAAATAATACTTTTATTAATACCCTTTCATTAAATAAATTATTGATATACTTTGACCGCTCATTTTAGATCACGATTATACCAAGTTAAATTTACTGTTAGTTTTACTTTTATATTCTTATCTACAAACAATATACTGATATGTTCACATGTGAAACTTTCCGAGCCTTAGAGCTCAATGGTTCTTAAAATCACCTAAGAAGAACCAGTTCTTTATCTAAATCACTTATACCCCCGAGGTCAATAATCCCTAAAATACAGCTTGAGAGTATCTGTGAAGTCTTATTTAGAATTGGCTATGTTCCATTTAACTGTTGCTGGGCTTTAAATAAGCTGATTGTATTACAGTTTTTTGGATCGTCCATAAATCTAAACCAGCCTAGGTAATTTTCTAAGTATTTCGTGGCAACCCCATGAAATCGCTGCATCCACATTTTTAGCCTACTGTGGTACGCATTAACATTTTGAATATGAAATACCTTCTCTATCACCCTAACTCCATGTGAAATGTTAAGTCGCTTATGAGTTAACTCATTGTCTTTACTGAATTTAATGTAAACTTTGAACCCATCAGTACAAAGTACACTGTCTTTTTCTAGTTTTCCCTTTAATTCTTCACTCAATTTTTTTGCTGTAACATGAGGCATTACTGCTTCATAAGTCTGTTTTCCCCGATCCCTTAATGTCACTACTGGAACCCAATCCTCACTTGAACGCCCTCGCTTGCCTGCTTTATCCCCGCGTTTTTTTGGTGGGCGTTTTAACTCTCGGCTTCCTTTTTCAGAGTAAGCAAAAAAAGTTTCATCCGCTTCTATAATTCCTTCTAATTTTGCGGCTTTTTGCTGAGAAGGTAACGTTAAAAAACGGTGTCGCCACCTAAATGATGTCTTTAAATTTATGCCACATTCATGGGCTGAACCACGTAATGGTTTACCTTGCAGCATACAATTAAAATAGTCCCCCCAGCGCTCTTTCAACCGTAGTCGTGCTAATGGAGTCTTTGTTGTTGCAACGAATGTTTTTAGACAATTTTTACAGCGATAGCGTTGAGTTTTATTAATTTTTCCATGGCGATTAATTGTGTTGCTGTAACAATGTGGGCATTCAGGATGCTCAATTAGTCGAGATTCAATTTGGCGAAGTATCGTTGCAATGGGGTCTTGTGCTTGAAGTGCAATTTCCAATTCCCTTGATTGCTTATCTGTTAACTGACCTAATTCGCTAATAATTGAATTAAATTTAGAGTTGTTCATAGATAGCGCCACCATAAATACTGTGTGTAATTACAGTGTAGCAACACTTTAAGGGAACTGCGCCTTAGAATTAGCTTTGCCTCTGTTCCACCAACGTCCCTTACCCTGTAACTGTCTTTAACTTTCGCATTGTGAACTGCTTCAGAACGAATCTGATAAAATACTTTGAGGTAGTTATAATTCGATACTCTTTCTTCATAAATACCAGAGGATAATCTTGCACCTAGAAGCCTCACTTGAAGAGAAAGTTGCTCAGAGCTTTTACTTTTAGTCAAGATAGACTCTGCACACATGCCTAAATCTATCGCAGCATCTACAGTATCATTAGTATTCATAGCCGACGTTTTGCGTTTTAGTGCAAGGTGTATTGAGTCCTGAGAATCTTTTGATAAGCCCTTAAATTTCATAAACACACTCTGCAAACAATACTTATCAGTCAAATGGAGCGTTTCCGAGGAAAATGGTCTTGCAACCTGAAGAAATGAAGTTTCAGTACCATCAATAAAACCAGAGCAGGGAGTCGTGCCTTCAAACCAACACCACTCTTTTATTATGCAAGCTGCATATTTTTTTGTAAAAAGTGATAAGAAATAAGATGTTAAGAAATGACTCTGACTTATATCAAAAAGTTGATTTTCATCACTACTGTCAGCCTCTTTGTAACAACTTAAATCAAGAACATTACACTCAACTTTCGTTACAATGTAAGCTGGTTCCATACCATGAAAATCCATCCATTGGTTGTCCCAGCAGGAAATCATCCTTTCACGTACACCTTCAGGTAGCCCTTTAAGTTTACATAAGTACGTGTTCTTATCAAAATAATAGGTTTCATCAGGTATCACACCCTCTACTAGCGATATAACGTATAAGGGGACTGTGGGCTTATCTATAAAATCCAAGAATAATTGAAGGGATTTCTGTGCTCCAACGTCATGTGCCTTGCTACACAACCACTTTGCGAGGTCGAAAGCCGATACTGATTTACCACGATTAGGTGAACCCCATAGTTTTTCAAGCACTTCAGAATAATACTCTTGTAGAGTATCCATCAATTTAATGGTCTGTTCTGACAAACCTGCTTTTACAGCCCAATCCCGCCACGAAAACATTGGACTTGCCAGAGATTTAAACTTTTCATCAAAACGGCACGCATCGATGAGCTTTATTAATTCCTTATGAGAAGCTTCCATTCTAATTCCAGCAAAGTACGATTTTTACAACTATCCCAAACCCTACTATGCTGCACAAGCGGAATCGATCACTTATTTACCAAAAGTAAAAACACCGCTTACTTTATTATCTTATGCTTTTTTAAATAATTAGCTACTTTTGCTGTGTACCGAAAGCACCGATTAGCATCTTTTCTGCGAGATAGGATAGCTGTTTGTCACTTGAGTTTACTAGTACAAAAGGTGGCTCATTAGGCAGCTCATTCAATGGTACTTACTCCCTTAAGCGCGTGTGATTCCATAAAAATTATATTATGTATTTGAGTTAGTATAAAACCGATCCATTACCAAGTTTATCTATATCCTAACAAGCCTTTATATACTTAGGTTTCTTTTCCCACGTTCCCGCTTTTCCCTATTTTATAAATCGTCTAAGCCACTTACTTTGCTAAGAATCAAATAACTTTCACATGTGAAATTTTTAAATACTTTTACAGCCCCTTTATATGATGCCTTGATATTATAAAATGATACTGTAATATATAAAGAAGGGCTGCACGAAGGTAGAAGAACGTTGCAGCCCTAAACACATACCAAAACAAACGAGGAGGATGGTATGCGCGCTAAGCAGTTTACCAGAAAAAAAGTTCTACTTATTGAGTTTATGAACTGGCCGATAGAAAAGCGCCAGCAATTCATTGCAAAAGAAATGCCGAATAGCTCTCAATTTATAACGGATATGTTATTACGAAGCATTTAGTGAAGCAGGACATTAAAAACCCTAATTTATGTATTTGATTAGGGTTTTATGTTCTCCTCCTCCGAATGAGACTGGGAAAAGTGGGAAAGTGGGAATAGTTTAGGGAAATGAGTTAATTTATAAGCTTATGCTTTTTTAAATAGCTTGCTACCGCTTCTTGTGTACCGAAAGCACCGATTAGCATCTTTTCTGCGTGAGAGGTTAGCTGTTTATCACTTGAGTTTACTAGCATTTCATACCATGTTTTTACTAGTACAAAAGGTGGCTCATTCAATTTTGTTTACTCCTATCTAGTAATTGAAAATTTAACTTAAAAAAATTAGCCCTTCCATGGCTTAAAGCTTGCTGGAAAGCCGCTTAGCATAGAAAAAATCTTTACAATCTATGCATTTAATTTTTGATGCATCTTCATGCATTGGATTGATAATATAGTTGTATTCTTCTTGGCAAAGGCTAGAAGGAACTTGTAGTACAGCAGCGTCCATACTTGAAAGCCATTCAGTACCAAACTTCTGCGTGTGGGAGATGTAAGGATGTTCATCCCATCCAATAGGTAGCTCACTAGCCACCAGCCGCTTTATTTTAATCTCATCGCTTATATGTATTGTTGTGACAGATAATTGCTTACTTAAAATATCAGTAGAGTCATTTACAAGCCTTTCAAGCATCGCAAGCGATCTTGAGCTAGCCAAGTACACAATTGGGACACCTATAAAATGCCACCGCCCTCCCGAATGAAGCCCACCTATACCAGATAAAGCGTTTTGAATGTTATTGTGTTTCTTTGGAGCTATTCTATAACCGTTCATTACGCATTAAATCCATGCTCTAAACCTAGGATAATTCGCTTTATCAGCTCACGCCCACGAATTGTATGCATCACCTCTCTAGGTTCCTTGTTTTCAAATTGAGAGTGAGGAGTGTTTAACCATTCATTCCATCTTTTTACGCTACCGAAGTAATCCGTGCCAATAGTAGATAATCTAGCCAACTCAAGCGCATTTTCACTGATTTTAATGTTCAATGGTTTTTTAGATTCTACATGGCGCTCTAGCGTTCTAGTTGTGGTGCCAATTGCTCTCGCTATCATTCCAGATTCCCATTCTAATTTTTTACCAAGAATATTAATTCTGGTAGCTTTTAGACCCTTGGTAGCTATACTAATTTCATCAATAGCGGTAGATCTACTAGTTACTTTCCCACCGCTAACTACGCTTACATAATCATTTTCAACTACGTTCATAACGCACACCCAACAAAATATGACAATTGTCGTATAATATAGCGTCAAATGCTGTAACTTGCAATTTAGGCTACATTCCAACTATGTATTGCTCAGGCAAAGTTTAATTTAAACGCTTTATAGCTATTAACCTTTATTTCTTTGGATAGTTATATTGCTGATCATTGATACGTCACCGTAATCTTCTTCATCAAAATCATCTTGCCAACTTGACCGGTGCTGGTCTGTTATATCGACACACTCAACGCTAACAATAGATAGAGGCAACTCAAGTAATACTATGGCTTCCTTTGTATTTCTCGCTAAGGAAGGTTCGATTGACGATATTGTAACTTTGTCATAGAGGTACTCACCTGATGAAATACCAGTTATGATTCGCTTCATTAGTATCGTTGCATCGGGGCATCGATGGGCTTTAAGATCAACATTCACTTCAACTCTCCTATTCTTTTTGAACCTAAGCTGTTAACGATTTGCATGGGAATATGCGCAAATCATGGCAAATTAAGCTGGCAATACGCTTATCTGTACCTCTAATTATTTTAATAACCCCCTCATCATTCATTGTTACTTTAGACTTTTGCCAGTATTTATCTTGTTTGCTAGTTATTGGCATTTTAATCCTAGTTAAATCACTGAAATCATTTTTAGTACCGGCAATAAGCTCATCAAAAATAGACTGCCCAACATAGCCCAGCGCATTTGCAAAGATAGCTTTAGTGAACATTGTGTTATCGTGACATTCTTTGTAATTATCTGTATCTAAAATATTTATTGGTAGAGTTGTAAAAACAGCATTTAAAAACTGTTTACATAGTTCAAATAATTGCGCCCGCTTACCATCATCTGCAAGCTCTTTTTGAATATTTCCAGTTGAAGTATTTAGTAGCTTTAAAATCATTCCGGTGAATTGATCGTAAGTCCAAACATTCCCACGCCTGAGAACTCCATGTAATGCAATACAGGATTTTATTTCCCCAAACCCAAAATCTAACTTTAACAATTCATTTATAAACACAGTAAAATACGAATCAGTATTAAAGTGCTTACTTATTGATTTTGTAGGCTTTTTTAACTCAACGTGATAATCAGCAAATACCTGGCGTATTATTTTCTTAGCCTTATCACACGTTAATGCTGAAGTATCTGTAACAATAAATTTTACTGAAATTGTATAGTCTAAATCTGTATCATTTTTTCCCGACTCTTGAAGCCATTTTATTAGCGCTGTACGGCCCTGACCATCTCCAATGACTCTGCAGGTGTCACTCTTAATAATTGATTCTGCTATAGTGCGCCCGCCCACATCATGAGTAGCTATAATATCAAGGGCGTTGATAAATATAGTCATGCCAGGAAAGACCGGCCCGCTTGAGTTTTCCCAATATTTTTTTAGTTTATTCACTCTTGGGCTATCCACATCACGCTGCACTTTAAGATCTTCATTTAATTTGTCGGAATTTGGCTCTAACTGGAAGTACTCTGCCAACTCTCTAAAGCTCAGCAGACCTTCATACGTTCTAACACCACGCTTTTCTATGCCTTCATTCGTTTTAAATAGCACAACAGGCAGATCTTTATTGTTGGGTGCCACCATATTCAATTCATTGCTTTTAAGTGATATCAGGCTGTTCATTGTTAGCTCCAAGTTCATTTGATAGCTAAATAATGCGTCATAACTAAAACCAAGTCAATGTATATTGCAATTTTAATTGCAATATACATTCTAAGAGTGTAAATTCAACTCAGTTTCTTATTACAGGTCACCAACTATGAACGCAGTAACCAAAATCAATCCACTTGATATCATTGACGTACAAAATCTTGCATCTTTTGATGCAGGGCACCTTCAAGATGTTATTGATTTATTTAAGGTCGGTGTCGCTGAATTTAGACTGGTAATTGAAGCTAAGAAAGTAATTGCTCATCTACCTTGCAGCCAAGGAAAAGACTCGACTGTTACCTTGCTAATAGCGCTTGAAGCTTATAGGCAGTCGATTGAAGCAGGAAAAATAGAGAGGGATAGGCCGCTTATAGTTTCCACTGTGAATACAAAGGCGGAAAGTATTCCAATGAATCTTTACGTTAGTTACGCAAAAAAAAGGGTCGAAGCGTATGCGGCCAAAAACAACATAAACCTTCATTACGATATTGTTAGCCCTCCACTTAATGATGAATACTTTATTAAATATGCTGGTGGTAATAAATTAATTGTAAACCCTAAGCGCCATGGCGATTGTTCAATCATATTAAAAGTTACTCCATCGGAAAGGTATGTAAAGCAACTTATCGAAAGCTTTAAGCAATCAACAACAATGGCAGACTATGCGGGCTATTCTATCTTGTCATGTGTGGGCAGCCGCTCTGGGGAAGGTGGTCGCAGAAGTGCAAATATGTCTAAACAGAACATAAAACACAAAAGTATAGGCGATATTTTAAAAGAGATTGAGGAAGTAAGCGTAACAAGTAGAGATACAACATTTTTGAAGTATGCACCTATTCGCCACTGGTCTACTGACTCTGTGTTTGATGCACTAAGATTGGCCGGTGATAAACCTCTAACAAAAGCCCCTAAAAATCAAAAAAATGTTATTCCGGCTTTTCTTCCCGATTTTGGGCTGTTAATTGAAATTTATGGGCAAGGCTCAATGGAGACTTGTAGTGTTATTGTTGGAGATAAAGGCGGTAGTGGTTGTAATGGCAAAGCGAGGTACGGATGCTCGATTTGCACCATGATTTCTGCAAAGGATAAATCATCTACGGCTTTATCAAAATATAAAAGGTGGGACTCTCTTGGCGTGACGAATGCATTAAGAGTACGCGATTTTATGTATCGCTTAAGTGAATCGTATGAAGCGCGAGCTCTGCATGCTCGCTCTGTAGATAGCGTGGCTTATTCTCGTGTTGGACTTCAACCCAATATTTTAAAACCAAAGTATCTTGAGAAGCTTGTTCGGTATGCATCACAACTAACTTTAGACTCTATAAAAATATCAAATGAGTTTCGTGAATTGGTTAAAGCAGACCGGGTTATTGATCATCCTGGCTATCGTGAAATAGCGGAAGATAGCAGTTTACCTCCCAAAACTAAGAAAGCCTTCTTAGAAATGTATGTGGAGGGTGTTCAAGATCCAAAAAACTTAAATTACTTATTTAGTGAAGCTCATGCCTTGCTATTAAGCTTTCGTTGGGCCATTGATGGAATAGGTGCGGCACCCTACCGTCCTCTTGCAATCTGGGATAATCTAAAGCGAGGCATTGGACGCATACCCTACCCCAAACTCAATAGTGAGCTTATAGATAACTATGGAGGCATTCAGCTGGAAAATATATCCAAACTTCCAGAGGCGTTAATGGTAAAAACTCTGAAAGACGAAGATCCTGTAAAACAAGCGGAATCACCGGCAAGTTTGCTCTCACTTTGGGAGCGCCCGCTAAATGGAGCTGATATTTTTGAAGAAGATATGAATTGCTCGCTAACAAGAGTGTCTAATAATAATACGGATATACTCATCACTTATGAGCAAAGTTATACTATTAGCGGTTACTCTGTTGCACCGAAACAACCATCAATAAAATCAATTAAAATAGCTGGTAAGTTAGTTGAAGATACCATTAAGGACACGCTAGTTTACAGCGGGGTAATGGAGCAGCTTGAGCAGGTTTTTGATGATAAAGTAGAGTACATCACTAAAAAGCATTTAGGAAATCCAGCAAGTGAACACCAGGCTTTTAGGGATGATATTAAAAAGGCATTCAGTGGTGAATTGACTGCCAGAAGAAGTATAAATTATTTATCTGAAAAAGCTTTATTCGGTGGGTTTAGTCAAAGTAGAAGAAAAACCACTCCAAGAACTCAGTTTACTCGCAGGGTTACCTCTATTAAACGAGGTAAAGTTATAAAGGGAAATACCCGACTAGCTTTTTACCCTCCCCACTTTGATAGCGCATTGTACTCATCGCACATAGAGAAAAAGTTGATGTTAATTCCCAACTTCGACACTCATACTGAAGTTAGCGTTGGAACTCATTTGGATTCAAGTGAGCTGAACTTGTCATTAGAGGATATAGAGAACATAGAAGTAGACTCACATAAATATATTTTGTGGTGTGATCTTGGTGGTCGCGAAAAAGCACTGAAGATCCATGATGAATATTTGGCTCGGAAAATTAAAAAACGCCACTTACTTAAGTTATCCAAGTATGATGTTCGCGATTATGGTGGCGAATCAGTTCCAAATCAAATGTTAGCAGATGGAGTTATAACCATTGCAAAAAAATACTGGAAGCAATTACACGCAATCTTAAAGCGAACTCAAATATTTAATAGTCTTGGCCTGTACTCTTTCCAGTCAGTCCCGTACAGCGTTCTAGCGAATGATCCCCGCTTCATTAAAATGAATGAACACCGGAAAGATAAAGCAAAGCTACTCATGGTAGTTAGAAACAGAAGAAACGAACAAAGAAAGTCTGTGAGGAAATTTCTAAGTAAAAGCCAGGGCCAGTGCTGCGATAGCTTGCTGGTTCTGCTAAAGCAAAACTTAGATGTGCTCTACAAGGAAAGCAAGCGGGCAATTTACATCATAACAAATCAAAACTTTTCACATTTATTCAAGGTTCGATTTCACAGCCATGAAGTATCTAATCAAGAGCAGGTAGATACTTGCAAACTATGGCTTAAGCTTACATATGGTAAAAACATGACTGTGGATAGTATTATGGAAACATGCTTACCTACAAAACAAGCTCGGTTGGTAAGAAATAACCCTAAAGCTAAGATTAAAGCCGCGCAGTTAATTTCAGAGTTTTTGAGCGACATAGCTAACACCGCAAAAAGCACCCAGTCTTTTTGGTGTGATTATGTTGAAGAAGTTAAAGCCATTCTCTCTAATGATAATGACCAATTAAATAATTTCAAACGACTCACTAAAGAACGCCTAAAAATGTACGAAAGTGACGATGTATTGAGATACTGGAATCCGGGGGAAACTCACCTAGTAGACCAGTTAAACAAGGCAATCAATAAATATAATGCAATAAGTTCTTATGTTTATGATCTACAAGTAAGTTTAATGGAGCTAAATGCCTCGGCTATGAGCAGTACTATTGGTAATATGTCTCTAAGTGACAAACTTGCTTTTTTAACGTCAGGCAATTCATGATCACTACCGGTGGTAGTGTTATATAAAATAAATTTGGAAAAGTTATGAGCTCTATAAAACTACAAGAAATTGCGAATACATTTCACGTTCCTTATCCGACCCTGGTTACTTGGAGTAAAAAAGATAACCGAAAAAGCTATGTGACATTTTTAGATGCTGCTTTTAAAAGAGTAGAAGATAAATCTATTAAGTACGATGACCTTAAAACTATGAGCAACACTGAAGCAGCAAAAAAGTTAGGTTTTAATGATCCGCTCACCTTGGATGGTGTTGTTCCCTCACGGACTTTTAGAAACTGGTTTAACGATCCTGATAAACAAGGGCTGGTGCTGGGCATGCTTATTGGATACCAAACTGCATTGCTGAATGATTTAGCAATAAATACGGGCCATAATAATTTAGATTCTTTACTATCAACATTGTCATCCAAACTAATAGAGGTTAACGATATTGTCTCCCTGCTATTAGTTTCAAATGAAACGGTCTGCAAGCTACTTAAGCACTAATTAAAAAACCCCTTAGCTAAGGGGTTTTTAATTTCATATAGTGTTTGAAAAACTCATCTCGATCAATGACCCCCCAATTTGTCAGCATATAATATCCTGATGTACCACGCTCACCACCACTCTCTCTAACAAATAATATCTTCATGCCAAACTCTGTGCGGATAGAAGCAAGTTGCCGCTTTATCGTTGACTCCGGTATTTTTGTAGTTTGGTGTAAACTGTGAAGGCTAGGTCTTTGTATTCGCGATAATGCGTTAATGAGATCAAATTTACGCTTCATATCTTTTGATATACTCATTTTCACCTTCTTTATTCTGGCTCCAATTAGAGCCAGAAGATAAGACCTGTAATTACAAAGTACCCATACTGACTATTTCAATGTCAGAAGTTAGTACTTTAACTTTTTTCTCTGCTTTACCGTCCAGCACCTTAACCCAAACTTCTTTAGGGTCAAGGCAAGCTCTGTCTAATAATAGAATACCACGAACAACATCAGTTTCAGTAAGTACGTTCACTACAATTATCAACTCTTTAGCTTCTACAGGCTTCCAATCTTTATCTTTAGGGAGTGCTGGTAGAGCATCTTCGTAATCATTGGTAGTAGTGGTAGTAGTGGTAGTAGATGACGGAGCTTCAAGTGCATCTTGATTATCACCAGCCTCTGCACCAGCCTCTGCACCAAATTGTGCATCAAAAGCATTTTGGTCATCTATATTGTTAGTAAAGTTCCCATCTACAACATTGTCATTTTGGCTTGAATTTGCTTCTTCTAAAATTCGTTTAGCATCATTTAACAAATCACGACTTTGCTTCCGAGTAATCCCGTCCTCTAATGCATTGATACACACAGCACTGCATTGCTCTTCATTTAGATTAAAAAGCAACCTGAGGTTATTCAATGTTTCGGTATCGCTGCAAATATCATTGTCGTAAAGCTCGCGAACACACACTGGCAGTTTTAAAAGTGATAGGTGGGTTGAAACAAAGATGGCGCTCTTACCAATACGCTGTGCAATTGCTTTTTGTTTCCAACCTGCATCAGCGAACACCTTAAGTGCATATGCAATTTCTAAAGGCGTTAAGTCATCTCTTTGAATATTCTCAATAAGCTCCCCTGCAGTTTCATCTATTTCTGAAAGCTCTTTATCATTTACCATTATATCAATGGTTTGTATCCCTGCAGCTTGCAATGCTCTCCAGCGCCTTTCTCCCTTCTGGATAACGTATTTGCCATTTTCATTTTTCGGATAAACAATAACAGGGCTCTGCTGGCCCTCTTCCTTCATAGAGGTAGCTAGCTCATCAATGTTTTTAAATTTTTTACGTATTTGCTCTTTTGACACTACATCTTCAATTTTAATAGCAAGTACTTCTTTTCCTCTTTTGCCTGTAGCTGCTTTCGCAAGGTCAGACAAACCTTGTAAATTTCCTAACTTAGCCATGTGTTTTATCCCACTTTACCTATTAGTTCATTCAGTACCAACTCAACTTCTTTGGCCGCAACGTGTCCATACCGAAGCTCCCAAACTGGGATACCTTCTGTAATTGCTGTATCAAGAGGTGGTCGGTGCATAATTTTGTTTTTAAATAACAAATCTGGAACTGAGTCCTCAAGCTCTTTTAAAGAGCGATCATGATTAACGGAACGATCCATATCATTTATAATAATTCCAAGTATATCTAGCTGACTATTATAGGCTTCTCGAATACCTATGATGGTTCCTAGAAGCCCCTCTACGCCATCAACAGCAAAGCCTGATAGCTTCACTGGGCAAACAACATGAGTTGACATGACAAGTGCAGCCACCAGCTTTCTTCCCAAGCTTGGTGGGCAGTCAATGAGTACATAGTCATATTCTTCAATTAATGCGCCTAGGTTTTTAGCAGGGTTCATTGCTTTATCGAGAGGCACCGCTTCCATTTCAAACAAAGCCGGATCGTTTTTAGGTGTGTGGATTAAGTCCATCCCTGTAGGGCAATGTATTACCTCTATCTTTTCAAGGTTGTCTTGGAAAAGATCTGCTGTTTTAGTGCCCGTTAAAACGGTTTCAAAACTCCCATACTCATCGATAACTCTTGGTGCAAGTCTGCTGGAGGTGTTGCCTTGACCATCCATATCAATAACGAGAACTTTCTTCTTCTTTTTCAGCGAAAGATAAAAAGCAGTTTGAATACAAAGAGTGCTTTTACCTACGCCACCTTTTTGATTGGCATAGCTAATCACTTTTGCCATATACACCTCACTAGTATTTAAGAAGGGCATTAACCCTGCATTTCAATAAGAGCAGTCTAACGCTCATTTTATGAGACTACAAGAGCTAATTATAGTACTGTACTGATACAACAAGCTTTTAACTTAATTTGTTGCAACAGAACAGAATGTACTGAATGTTAACGACAATTTCCTGCTTTACGGTATCCAGCCTCTTGAGCTTCCAACTCTGTTGCGAATTTTACCGTATTGCCAGGGCTCACACGGTTATAACTAGGGCACCCTTGTGAAAGGTGATATATCTTACTGTTCTTATTTCCGCGTATATTACCGATAGTTTTCGGGGATTGATTTTGATGTGAGGTGGAACCGGTTTTTATTCCTTCACCTGAGCTTTTGTGGCCTAGTGTCCAAGATTTTTCACCTGTAACGAAGGGATTATTATGACCAACTAGCTTGGCAATTCTATTATCGCGCTTTACTTCCCATTCAGTTACAGGGTATTTGTTATTCCACGCCATCATAAGTTGTTGTTGTTGTCGGCTCATATTTAAGTTATATCTGTCATGCATGTAAAAATATATTCTTGCGACTTGGCCTTTAACTTTATTTCTTGGTTCCACTGTCCTTTGCTTAAAATCAATTTTAGCTTCGCACTGTCCATACGAACTTGTTATTCCTGGTAATTCACCAAACGAATAATTTGACCTATCAGCATTGAACTCTCCTATCGCTATTACTAAATTATGGGGGTTTGCTTCCATTTCTCTAAATGTGGGATCAGTTTTAACGCAATTTTTCCGCCCACCATTCTGCCAACACTGCCGCTGGTGGCCTAAGGCCCACGCCGGTAATACGTGTTCGTACTCTGTTCTATTAGCGCGATTATCCTGGGCTCTAACTTGATACCCGCATGATTGAAGATCTACTCTGCCACCCGACTTTCCGACCCAACGCCAATCACAGCCGCAATAAAATGTTCCTTCTCCTTTTGTAGTTTGGTCAAAATAAACATCCTGCTTAAGCTTAACCTTAGCTTCACGGAAGCTATTAATATCAGCTAGTGCTGGGCTAGTAAGCGTAAATGCTAAAAATATAAATAATAAGTTCCTCATTTCAATCTCCTTAAAGTCAAATAAGCATTATCCCGCTATTAGGTAGTTAAGATCACGCTCCTAATCTCCCTTTTTAAGATCATAACTTTCATTATTAGACTGCATACTGCTATGGGGGATGTAAAAAGTTTCACATGTGAAACTTTTTTAATGGTCTTTACGAATATTAAATAGGGCCAAGTGTTAATTGGCCCTTTGAGTGTGGGGGGTTATTTTGAGTTAACTGTATCTTTTAAAGCTTTTCCGGCTTTGAAACTTGGGATTTTTGCGGCAGCTATTTTGATTGCATCACCCGTCTGAGGGTTCCGGCCATTTCGTTCGGCACGTTCTTTAACTTGGAATACACCAAACCCAATTAACGAAACATTCCCGCCACCAGCAAGTTCATTAGTTATATTATTAATGATAGCATTTATAGCTTTCTCTGCGTTAGCTAGGGTTATGTCAGCTTGCTCAGAAACACTTTTTATTAAATCTTTTTTATTCATTGATCTTCTCCGTTTTATTTAATTTATTCAGCTGCATTTTGCTCTTCCTGTTCTGTAATCATTCTTTGAATCACAGCCATGATAGCTTGCGGTGGCTGGGCTCCACCAAGCAACTGTGTTCTACCAGTGCTATTATCCACGATGAAGGTAGCAGGTGTACCGTTAATTCCATGATTTGTTGCTTGTTTGATATCTTCTGTAATTTTATCGCTATAACTACCGTTGCTAATACATTTTTGAGCCTCAGTAACGTTTGCACCAACACCGGAAACAAGTGATGCTAAATCTTCAACACCTTGGCCGTTACCTCGTGATTTATTAAATACATCATCAAGAAAAACCCAAAACGCTTTGTTACCTTTCTGCTCACGGACACACTCTGCAGCAAGAGATTGACGCTTTGCCGCCGGGTTATGGAAATCTAATGGTAAGTGCTTCCATTGCCAGTTAACCATACCCTTGCTTGCTTCAACTATTTTTTTAGGGGTGTCATGAAACCGTTTGCAGAACGGGCATTCAAGATCTGAAAACTCGACCAATGTAAACCGGGCGTTTACATTACCGTAAATATTTTTACCATCTGGTACATCCTCGCTAGCTAAAGGATACTGAGCTAGTTTTGCTTCAAGGTTTTCCTTTTGTTTTTTCTCAGCAAGCGCCTCTAAGCTTTCGGCTACAGCTTTTTGAAATTCTACTGGTGTTAACTGTGCCTTTTTTGTTTCTCTCACATCACTTTTAAGGCTTGCAATTTCATGTGTTAACTCTTTTGATGTGCTCAAGCTTACTGTTGTTAAATAAGTTCCGTACCCAAGTGTAATGATAATTAGCGTAATGGCTATTATCATAAAAACATTCATCAAGTTTGTTGATTTTTTATCGGCGCTCATTAGATTGTCCTGTTAATACATTTTAATGGTTTGTTCATTTGCAAAAGATGAAATAGCTACCTTTGCGGTTTGAGTTATTCTTTGGAAAAAATCCCGAGAAGGAGTGTAATCAACAAGATTGGTTTCGTTTAGCTCACCTCTTGCTATTGTGTTCATGCTGCCTAAACCATCAACAAGCCCCATATCAAGTGCTTGCTCTCCATTCCAAATTAACCCAGAAAAAATACGCGGGTCATCTTTTAACCGGTCACCGCGCCCTTCTTTTACGCGAGTAATAAATTGTGTATGCGTTCTTTCAAGTACGTCTTCCCAAAACAAACGAGTACTTTCATTGAGTGGTGAAAATGGGTCTAAAAGAGCCTTATTTTCACCAGCTATAATCGCTCTTCGCTCTATACCAAGCTTATTCATTAGCTCGGTAAAGCCGAACCCAGAAGATATAACGCCAATAGAGCCAACTAGACTTGCTTGGTCTGCGTATATTTCATCTGCAGCGGCAGCTATGTAATATCCACCTGAAGCACCTATATCACCAATGACGGCATAAACTTTTTTGTTAGGGTGGATTTCTTTTTGAAATTTGATTTCTTCGTAGATTCGTCCAGACTGAACAGGGCTTCCACCAGGACTATTTATTCTAAGCACAACTGCTTTAGATGTTTTACTTTCAAATGCGGCCTTAATAGCTGGAATGAGATTGTCTGCGTCAGCACCTGCGCCCGGGGCAATTTCTCCTTTGATGTTGATGTATGCTATATGTGATTTTGTTACTTCATTACCGCCAAAAGGTGATGGCTTTGCGACTGCTCCAAGCTTATATACAATCAACATAACTAAAATAATGCCTGAGGCACGCAAGAGTTTCAGTAGCATGCGCCACCGCCTGTCTTTTACCTGTTCTTTATGGAGAGTAAACATGAAATCACGTAAGAGCTCACGTTCCCACGGAATTTCATTATTTTTGTTAGTCATTAGATTTTCCTTATTATCTTGTACAATTAAATATCATTGGTTTTTGGCTTATGGGGTGCCCTAGGCTTAAATTGACCAGGAGCTTTTTGATCACTGAAAACTACTGTTTGTTCTGATGCCGCAAACTTTGAATCAAGGGCTGTTAGCATGTGGCGCGAACGAGCCATTATCTGGTGCAAGGTTCTTTCTAATAGCAACGCGTCCATGATTCGTGAAGGTAGAGCTATGTCACCGGCCTTTTCAACACCTAAAACTCGCATGTGATTTATTGATGCCGAATAACGGAAGGCACCAGAGTATTCAAATAAGTAAGATGTTAAATTTCCTCTAAGTTTGCTTTTGAACCTTTGATTTACAAATCCTGAGCTGTTAATCAGCAGATCATTTGTATATGTATCTAAGCCTTCAGCGACTTTGAGTGCAGTCTCTGAATTAATCCAGTAACCAGCCTTAAAACCCAAATCCAACAATTCATCCTTTGAAATCCCTTCTTCTTGCAGTAGAGAGTAAGTATAAGGCGCTCTTATATCAGCCATTTGGAACCCCCAAGTATGCTTTAAGAATGCCTACAAAGTAGAATGTTATCTGGCTTACAGTTGGCCCAATTAAGTCAGTAACCCTTTCAAAAGCGTGAATGCATACCAACAAAAAGATTGGGCTTATTACTATTGATGTAAGTGACATTGCTACCGCCGTTGTAACTGCTTTACGAGCAATTGGAAGAAGCCATGGCAATAATGCACACTGAGCAGCTATGATGCTTCCAACATAACTCAACTCCGGGAATATTAAGGCTTGAATAGCAATGAATACGCATTGCGCAAGACCTGCTTGCCTTAGGGCTTTATCGCTAATATGTTCTGATTGAACATTGTTTGGCGAGTCTGTCATTAACTTTTCCTTACTAGTTATCACTGATTCCAAAGTACCGTTCATAGATTCCGGGCTCTCCTTTTAATATCGTTTTGGCAGCTTCGGTATTTATTTCGTGTAGTTTTTTCAATTTAGCTTTACCTTTATTGCTGATTGAGATTTCTACAATAAACCAGTGGCCTTCAATCGTTCTCGCAAGGGTTTCTACACCTTCAAACTTATCAGTGTCTTTCACCAGTACGACTTCTGCCTTCTTGCCTACCCACATTTTCCCAAAGGCATATATATTTAATGCTTCAAATATGGCCCTAGATTCAACTCTGTTTCGTTTCCAATTTACAGCTGGAATTACTATGTAGAGCGAAAATAGTGCAGCCGCGTTTAAAAATATGCTTACCCAAATACTTTCTAAAATAAGCGCAGCTATGGAGCTTATTATTATTGCTGCAAGAAATAATTTTTGGATGAAAGTCATAGCTCCTCCTGTTCTGGTAACAGTACAGTAAATTGGAAATATGCAAGGGTGTGGTTTTGCCCAAATTAGGCGATTACAGAAGGAGGTACTAAAGTTTAGTGAAAATGACCGTTACAAGTACATTTGGTTTCTACTACTCCGCGCTTTATAGCATTGTAGCGACGCCACAAATTAGATATGTGTTTCTCAGTGATTAGCTTTACAGGTATGTATCGAATAATTTCATTCACACCTGACTGAACAACTACGCGAACATAACCAACATTGCTTACTTTATATTTAACTCCGTATTTTTGCTTCAAGATTACTTGGTAGACAGAAAGTTGGATTATATCCGATTTATAAATTGAGAAAGACTTTCTTGTTTTGGTATCCACCGGGATTAATGTGTTGCTCTTAGTTTTAAATACTTGATCAACACGGCCATGGAGGGGTATAGGTGTTTGGGTAGAAAGGTCGCATTCGTTAAGAAATAAACTAGCTCCCCTTAAGTTTCGTGGCATGTTCTCTTTATTCCACCAGCTATAGATAGCTTTTATTTTTTGCAGTTGCTTAAGATCTAAAGCTCTGTGCAGTATATCTGCCTTAGCAATTATTACTGGTATCACCAACAAGGTAAAAAACCAGACTAGATAATCTTGCATAATTTAGCCTTTAGTTATTATTAATGCTGTTACAAGTTATATTTGGATTTTCTAAAACGAAATCATCTGATACTTTCACATGTGAAAGTTTTAGTTCTGTTTCAAAGTCTAAGAAATCAGAAGTTTCAAAAGTGTCCAAATCTTTTGATGTGCGTTTGTAATAAAGGGTTGGTTCCGAGCTTGGATGAAATACACCATGGGGCACTTCATCTTCATCTCCGAACCACATTCTTAATCTATAATCTATAATCCACCCGTCATTTAATTCAATCCACACATGAGGTGTTGCACAATTGCCTGAAAGGGTATCGGTAACATAACCCACAACACATCGATGTTTTATTCCTGCTTTTCTAAGTATGAAGCTTATTGAACAAGATATTCCGTGGCACTCTAATGGTAGGTCATCCAAAGCTGATAATATTATAGATAGCTCGTCATGCCAGCTGCTGAATCCCGGATTTATCTCAGTTTTAGCTTTGTTGTTTCCTAGTGCTACTTGATGCTTTAGCATTTCACTTTCCTTTTTTTAGTCTCCGTAGGGGCTTTAAAAGGGCCTTATAGGTAACCTCAATAGCCTTTGAGATAACTTAATTTACACAAAGGGTCTTCACAATGTCTATTTGAGGGCCCGTGACACTCCAATAATAAATAATCCTCTAACATCTATATTTTTTAAATTTTATCTTGGTGTTATTAGAGTATTATAAAATGATACTGCAATAACGCAAGTAACTAAATGTCATGTTTTATGATTATTTGATAAAAGTAATGAATGCTCTTAGTTAAAGTGGAGGTAGTCGGAATAATATTATTTAGATACTTTGGGGTGATGCTTCGCTCTATTGCAATACTAATGGTTGGGGTTAGTTATCAGTCACTAATTAGGGCTTTTGTTTAGTTTAAAGGTCTTATAGCCTCATTCAACCATCTTCCGTTTAAATATCGTTGAAAAGTGTTATTCGCAATGTTCACTAAAACTGGTGTAAACACATATTCATCATTTTCAGGAAACTTTGATACTAAGCTCACTATCGCTGACTTTGCTTTATCCAGGTTACTACCTACAAGGGCGTCATTTTTGTTGGTTGTGAAGTTATGTTCATAAGAACGTCTTAGATCGCCGCTAGCGCCTTTTTTTATATAATGTATTTCTTCATGTGTAGGCTTGAATACGTAACCAGCCCGGTAGTGTTTAATATGCTTATCAGTCATTGTAGATCCTTCAAAGTTAAGTAATTTTCTTTGATTATAAACTAAATATATTATTCCATTGGAGCTCCTGTAAAGCCCTGTGCTGAATTGAAACGCCTTAATACTATCTAGTGCCAGCTGTTCTCAGATAAAGTCTTTAGGGGCTTTCTATGAAGCCCTCGTTTGAGTGTCAGTGTGAAGATCTAAGTAACACCAATTAGATCATTTATAGATCCAATGTAATTATACTCCTTACTATCTACCCCAAGCCTCTATTACTCTATCAAATATAACTTAAAAGTGGATCTATTTGATGATCTATTGATTTTACACCTCGGAACTTTGTGCTGACGTTGCATTGGTTTTCAAAAGCTTTTACTTCAACTTCATAATTTTTAAAAGTTATTCAAAAAAATCACTTTTATAGGTTAATAAGATCTTTTGGTTAGGGTTAAAAGAGGGTTAAATAGGGTTAGGGGCTAAAAAAGCATACCTAACTGCATGTTTTTAATGAAACTTTCAAACTAAACCGATGCACTAAACCTATAGGTACTAAAGCACTAAACCTATAGGAACCGATGCAACAAACCTATAGGTGGTTTTTTTTGGGCTACTTATATCCACAGCTTGTTCTTGTTTTTATAGGTTTTTATATCAATTTTTGGCAACCGATGCACTAAACCTATAGCATTTTCAATGCTTATTACAAACCGATGCACTAAACCTATAGCTTTTATTCTAAATTAAAGCGTGATTTCCCAAACCGATGCACTAAACCTATAGCTTTTTTGTGTGGTTTTTAACCGATGCAACAAACCTATATAAACCGATGCAGTGAACCTATAGGTTATAATTGGCTATTTTCCCAGTTATCCACAGCTAATTTTTGTTATTTTTGATAAATACACTAGAAGACTGTATGTTTATTGAGCTTTTTGCATTTGTATTGATGTGTCAACCTTCGTCAACTGTTGTCAACAAGCTAAACCGATGCAATAAACCTATATACTAGCTTAAAACCGATGCAACAAACCTATATGTGGTTTTCAAACCGATGCAACAAACCTATAGTTATAAATCAATAACTTATATGAAAAAATAGATTTAAAACTCTTTTAGTATTCTATTTATTACGCTTAACTCGACTATATCTGGTAAAACCGAAGCTCTAAACCTATATGTTTTACTGTAAAAAGTTATATTCTAGCTAAGTATTACTATCGCCCATGCTTACTAGCTTTAACTGTGGGCAATCAATCGCATATCTCTTTTAGTCGCGATTACAGAACTCATCGATTTCCAACCGACTTCTTGTTTTAAGTGAGCTTTTTCTTTGGTTTGCCTTTATAACCTCTTTAACAAAGTCAGGGTGAGGAAATATAGTGTATTTAGCGTCTATGACTTTCTGCTTGCCTTGCAGTACTTTAACTTCTTCGTAATTCAAAATAACTTTATGCTTTTGCAGTGCGCTTAAAGCACTACGCATTGCTCTTAGGTTCTCCCCCATTTTTTTTGTAAGGCCACGAGGACTTTGTTCAAGAAAAGCTACTAAGTTTGGCTGATATGGATTTTTTTCGCTAGCTTGTGTCCAGTACTGAGCCATCCTTTTATAGAAAAACCTGGCTAAAGGGGATCTAATATCCATGCCGATTTGATAATTGTACTGTCGAAACGTTAGGTTCATTATCGACTCGTTTACTAGTGGGTTAAATTGAACGTAGCATTTAGCCCCGGTATTGTTTTCAATATCCTTCTTGGTTGTTAGTCCAAGTAAACCAAACAAACTGGAGTTAATAACTGATTCACCATCCTCTGAGTAGCACTCGATAATAGCGCCTCTACAAACAAATAAAGCTTCTTTAACCTCATCAATATTATAGGTGTGCCCCATGCGCTCAAGCTCTTTCATTAGCTCGTATAGTGTAAAGCTAACCCCCGCTTTAGAGTTGATATGAACACCTCTGCCGTTGACTGCAATCTTTCTCAAAGCATCTTCCACTAACTCTTCGCGTTGGCCCGCATATATTAGTACGGTTCTATCACCCTTATCTATAAGAGCTGGCCTTAGCTTCACTGTTAGTTTACTGCCTCTAATTGTGCATTGACGAATTATGCTAGCCGATTTCAGATCCTCATGCTCTCTTGTTTTACCCCATACGTACTTTGGGATAGCATCATAGATTTCAACGGTATTTGAGTAGTCCGGTCTTTGTTTTACTGGCATATCTAAGATGGAAAACATATCCATCTGTTGATTTTTTTGTATGTTTGTATCGATAGAAAGTTCTTTACTCAAACCTTGCCCTGTTATGTCATTGTTCTTAGCCATTGATAATTCCTACATAAACACTTTAGTTGCTAAGGCTAGAGTTCCAACAGCAATAGCGAGCGATATAATTATATTAGGTATGATTGACCTGTTGTTGCAATCTAGCTCTGTAAAATACATCGCCTCACGCTCAAACTTATCATGCGCAGCATTACCACGGTTGATTGAGCTTTGATTTTTTTGTTTCTTCCTTTTAAATGCTTTGCTTGCTTTGAATGAAGGGGAAGGCTTAATCAATGCCTCGCATTTTCCCAGTTTAGCCAATTCGGTAGCGGAAGTTGAGTTCATTTTCCTTCCTCATTGTTCTGAAAGCACATATTAACCACTTTATTGTATTCACGTAGGTTCTTTTTAATAGCAGATAGCAACGCAGAACGCTTTCGGAGAAGTGCATACCTATCTTCAACAGTGTTAATTTCTTCCTGAGCCCATTCTGGCTCTTTTTTAAATAAAGCCCTGCTATAACGATACCCGCTACCTTTAGGTATGTAAGTTGAATACACCTTTCTAGGCTTGCCTTCGCCTTCACCTGGCTTTGTTCTATTTTTAAACCATTCAAACTGCAGTGTACCCCTTAGGAACCTAACGCGTGTACCTACATAGCAATAGTTACTAGGATCGCCATCCTCTCTTGCTGATAGGCTAGCCTCCCAATAAGAGTCTGCTTGTTTACGAGCGTCTAAAGCAACTACTAGTATCTCATTTTGTACTAGCTCATCGAGCGTGCTAATAAAATCCCTAGATTCGCTTTCAAGCATTTCATCAGTAAATAAAAACCTTTCATCTTCAAATTCTCGATCAATTAAACGTTGCAATTTTTCTGTTTTTTCACTCATAATAAAACTCCATGGAACTACCCAATCACTTCCCAAACAACTATCTATCTGGGATTGTAATGCCTATATCCACAAAAGAGATATGCATGAAAATCTCTCTTCGTAGAAAAAGGGATTAATACTAAAAATCACTTATTTCTGGGATGTTAGTGCCAGATGTGTTTTCACTATAAAAATATGCATGGATAGAAATATAAAACCACTTATTTCTGGGATGTACTGTAATAAATTAGTCTAGCAAAAAAAATACAAGATGGAAACCTTGGTTTGATTCACTTATTTCTGGGATTTAACTTGAAAGTTACGTGAGTTCGCGCGCGTTTTTAATGCTTACAATGATATTGGCCATTTGGTTTAAGGTGGGTGTATTTAAAGGCTATCAATCTACTATCTAAGGGTAATAAAAGCTGAATGCCAACTTGATATCCATTAATAACCAGGTTTTAAAAGCTAAAAACCCCCTTAAACTACACAAAGGGCCCCCAAAAAGACCCTACGCACCCAAAAAAGGCAAATACACGCAGTAAGAGAGCATCATTGTGTTGGTAATATATGCCGAGAGTCTTTTTGAAGGGCTTTTGAAGCCCTTAATTATTGGAGAATGATATGTTTGTTATGGGTCTGGACATTGGGTACTCAAACCTTAAAGTTTCAATGGGAATTAAAGGGGAAACAATTAAAACAAAAATATTACCTGCTGGTGCTGGTAATGTAGATCTAATGCCGAGAAGTGTGGGTTCAGGTTTAGGGACTGACTTTTTACAAGTACTGATAAATGGGCAGAAGTGGGCTGCTGGGGTTGAGCCTGAACGACTGCAAGGTTGGGAGCGTGAGTTGCATAAAGACTATAAAAACACCGATGTATACCGTGCGCTCTTTTACGCAGCGTTACTGGTTTCTGAGCAAAGTGAGATAGATATGCTAGTTACAGGTCTACCAGTTGATCAAGCAATGAAAGATGAACAGCGACACGAGTTGGCAGCAATTCTAAAAGGGGAGCATCAAATAACTCCAAAGCGCAAAGTAACTGTTAAAGACGTTCTTATTGTTCCACAACCAGCCGGTGCCTATATGGATGTAGTTAATAGTGCGGTAGATGATGATGTGCTGGATGCTATACAAAATGGTAAAACAGTAGTAATTGATCCAGGCTATTATAGTGTTGACTGGGTTGCGCTGGTCGAAGGTGAGATTCACTACAAGTCATCTGGTACTAGTTTAAAGGCAATGTCTCGACTGATACAGGTAGCCAACGAGCTAATTCATGAAGATAATGGTGGAGCTCCAGGGATTGAAAAAATCGAAAAGGCAATTAGAACTGGAAAGGGTTATATATACCTTTTCGGTCAAAAAATTGAGTTGCAAGAGTACATGGAAAAAGCTTCGAACACTGTTTCACGCGAAGCCCTAACATCAATGAAAAAGACAATGCGTGATGATGGGATGGATGCCGATGTTGTTCTTTTGGCTGGTGGCGGTGCATCTTCTTATATTGCTGCAGCAAAAGAATTATTTTCAAAAAGTAGAATTATAGAGCTTGAAAACTCAGTGCTATCTAATTCAAGAGGTTTTTGGTATTGCGGTTAAGAATGATTGTATTTTTTATTGCGCTACATCGTTGCTATATAGGGGGTTGAGAATGGATAAAAGTTGGGATGGAAAGTTCTCAAATTTAAAAATTTCTAAGATGGCATTTCCGGAGCTCTACCAAGAGCTTAAGGATCTTCAACATAAAGAACGTGGTGATCGATTTAGAGTTTTGGCAATGCTAGGTCTTTATTCTTTGCATAATTTGAGCCACAATAAAAAAACATCTGCCTCTACGGAGGATGGACTATCCTCAACAGAATACTCTCCAAATCCTATTAAGGATGAAGTTGATAAGTTAAAAAAAACGAAACGTGAACTTAAGAATCGTTTACTTAATTCGATGGGGGATAATATTTAAGCCCAACATGAGAAAAGAATAATATGACTAGCTTCGAATTTAATAAAGATTCAGATAAGCAAACCAAAAGTGTTGATGGATTGACAGTCAATGATCGAAGGGATGTAGTGCTATCTGAACTAAAAAGGAAAAGCAAAATTAGGACAATTTTTAAGGAATGCCCTTCTTCTGAAATGGAGGAAATGCTTGTAAGGCTAAAGTCAGTTTATGAAGAAAAGCTTGCAGAAGAAGCTCTACATAAAGAAAAACAAGAGAAGCTACAAAGGAAAGCTCAAAATATTTTGATGGAAATGGAGGAGCAAGGAATTGATGTTGAGCTGTTGCGAGAGATGCAATTGAAGCAACAGTCATTAACAGCAGAGCTCCCAAAAGTTAAGTATATAAAAGATGGTGCAACCTGGTCGGGTTTAGGAAGAAGGCCAACTCCATTTAAAGGGTTGTCAGATTTTGAACTTGAAAAGTATAGGAAATACCCAACTTTAAAGGATTAAGCACACCCCCTCCTGTAATCGGAGGGGGTTATCCCAAATATACACCTTTAACTTTCAATTACTGCCAGTACCTCTAATTCATTACTCTTATGTTTGTTTCTGTTAGGCGGCTCATAACAAAATGGGCAACCAATCGCAGTACTTTGATGTATAGATGTGAAGTAACTACATTGACAATTAGGGCAAATATCAAACATCGCTTCATTTGATCTCAATTCTGAAGCGAGACACCATGCATCTGAAATGGTAAAGGTTACATTGCGTATAGTTGGCTCTACCAATACAAGTTCACATAAAACTGCCTGGTACATTCTGTAAGCTCTATCTAAAGCGTCAATTGATATAGATGTTGTAACTGATTCCCCTCCAACCTGCCTATAGAGCTGCATTAGTAGTGAAGCATGTATTTTAGATGCTTGATTTAGAAGCAGTGTCGCTCCACTTCTAGTCGTTCTAGTTGTTCTATTTTTTTCCAGCTTGAAACCATCCCTATCAATTTCTTCATAAAGCCTACGGACTTGTTTATCTGAAAGACCTGTTTCTATGATGATAATGCGTGTCACGTAACCCATCAAAGCCATCTGTCTTGCTTCAATCCAGCGTTTTAACCTCATTTTTGACCCCCTATTTTTTCAGAATAGGTGATTGATTGTTGGTATTTTGTATAAAAGTACCTAGCTTTGACTGGGCCTTGCTCGGTTGTAAGTAATGGGGCTAGAATTTTTGGGGAAAAACGCAAAGTAAATACAGTGCTTGTTATTGAAGCAAGGTGTCGCAGTTGGTTATCAGTGGCCTTACTGATTGCATGAGTTAAACCTGAGCACAAGCCAAAGGCTGCAGCCGCAATATAGTGATCTCTTTGCGCAATTTGTTTCAAAAGCAACCAGTAAGCTGTATCAAATTCAGCACCCTGCACCTGTGATAAACTAATGATAGGTACGTATTTTTCTTGTAGCTTATCTAAGATGATTTGGCTGTTAGTTTTCAATTGAAAACTAATTAGGACGCCAGATGCCAGGCGACTTAAATTTGCCTCTGTTGCCGTTGATAGAGCATTGATAGCTGCTTCAGGTAAAGAAAATTGAGCTCTAACTTTTTCAGGAAAACTTCTGGCTAATGATGCCATTAGCGCCCATAAAGTTAGGTCAAACTCGTATATGTTTTGGTCAGGCCGCTGCTCTGAAATTTGCAGTGCTCTCATATCTAAATCAGTTATCGTAATTTGTGGCATAACGATTCTCCTGAAGAGTTTTTATTTGATTATAAATTGAAAGCACTCGCCTACCATAAGCTCTTGAGCGTACGTGATCTTTCCAGTTGTGATAACGTCCAATGCCTAATTCAAGATCTCCTGAAGCAGATGCAATAGTTTCACTAAGGATTTGCGCTCCGGTATCTAGGTTTATTACAGGGTCTAGTAAATCGACAGGAGTTTTTACGCGGTGGCCGTGCCAAAAAAGGTTAATTTGCATTAAACCGATATCCACGGAAGTCTTACTACCTTTTTCTTTTAGTAACTGGGTTAAACGCGTGACTGCTTGGTTTTGGTTTAAAGCGTAGAATGGCTCTTTGATTGTTCTAAGAGTCCAAGGCCAAGGGGATATTTTTTCATTACCTCTACCTGACGCTGATTCTGCTAGTGCAACAGAATATAAAAGAATCGGATCTAAATTATAACGCTTAGCCGCAGACGCAAATTCAGTTCCTGATAAATCAAACGCACTTACTGAAAATGATGAAGAAGCAAATGTAAAAGCAATTGAAATTAATGTTAGTTTCATTATGCGCCCTTACTCAAGTTTTTCTGAGTGATTGGTATGATAATATTTCTGTTCCGGTCTGCATGTTGGTAACGCTCCGGCCAAATATCATTAGGAGCTTTACCTAAAGCATTTGAAATAACATACTCCCAACGAGGATTGCTACGAACTAGAGCGGTTGAAAGTGCTTGCCTTGAAACATCATGCTCTCTAGCTAGCTTAGCTATACTAATCCCTCTGATTTTTAACTGATATTTAATCCACTCCCTTCTTTTTTCAGTATCTTCAGGGATGTTGGCATCAACGATATTTCCATTATTCATTCTGCTTAACTCACTTTTTAATTCTTAATCAGTAAATAGAATTTCCGGCTCATTTGCTATGTGCAAAATAGGAACAGTAAAACTCTATATCAACAATTTAAAAACTGCAATGTTTAAATATAATAAACTGCGTTATGTGTTTGCCATAAAGTGCGTTTTACATTTGAGTAGTAAAACGCACCATCCGCTAGGCTTGCGGGCTAGAAGCTATTAAGAAGGTGGTTTATTGACTGTGTTATGTTTTTTAGTGTTTATAAGTTTTAATAAACTTCATTTTTAATTGTTAGTAAATTGCGTTTTATATATTTTAAACGCGGTTAAAATTTAGGGGATAATAAAAATAAATAGAAATATTAATGCTCGTGATTAGGCCATTAATTTAATGAGTAAATGTTCAGTAGAGATTTTGGGAGTGTTAGCTGTATGCTAATTGATAGACGTTTTCAATAGGCTACACTTTTGAATAGATAGGTGTATGAATTTAAGGGTAATAACTTCAGTTGAAGGGGGAAGGACGCCTTACAACGTTCTCCTTATTACATGATATTGACGAATAGGGATGTAGTCAACACTGTAAAGAGGTGACAACTACTGAAAATTGTAATGATATGTAACTAAGTTTCAAATTAATGGTTAGTAATAAATGATGGTATTATTGTTGTGGCAAAACTTTCACATGTGAAAGTTTTGCCACTAGCCTGGGTTGCATTATTTTAGTTGGTGTTATAATTGAGGTATAAGATAAATAAGGAGGTCATAATGATTGATAATAAAATAAATAAGCTTGCTGGTAAAAACCTTGCTGTATATTGTGCTCTGTTATTATTAATGCTGGTAGGTGTTCTTACATCTAATTTCAATCCAGTTATGGTAGCTGTGCTTTCGGCCTCCTTAGTAATTTTTATTGCCTTCAAAGCGTTAAATGTAGTGAGAAAAAGCGTGCTGGCAGTTGGTTTTCTTCTCTTTGGATTAGGTGTCTTAGAAATTCATTTAGGTTTTGATAAGGGGTTGCCTGTTTTTTGGGTTGCCGGGTTGGCTCTAACCTTATTTTGTGTTGCGTATGCTTTTTTCAAGGCTCTTAAAGGGGTGATTAAAGGGTTTATTTCTCCTAGCGTTAATCCTGTAGGATTAGAACCAATGAGTCATTCCTATAGCTCTGCATCCGGGAGCAGTAAAGAACACCCAATTGATGATGATGACAGTTTTGATTGGGGTATGAATGGCCGTGGCGGCATAAATCCAATACATAAAGAAGATGACCCTCACGGACTATGGATGTAAATATTAAAAAAGGCAGTTAATAACTGCCTTTTTTATTTTTATAAAATCACATGACCCCTGTACCGTTTCTCCCAGTAGTATTGTTGTAGTGGGCTATGCCACTAAGGTATGCACCAGATTGCTCAGAGCCAGCGCGAGCTGATTCTGTGATGGTGTTAGTTAAGTAATCAACAAACTCTTGATTTTGCTCGCTAAGCACTGGGGCTCCAGACTCATCCCTAATAATTGCGCCGGTTTCATCTCTTTCAGCGTAGCTAGATGCTAGGTTCTGGATTGCTGCCTGGCGCTCAGGACTGTCACTGAATGTGTTTTGATCAAAAGAATGTGCGTACACTTGAGCTTGCTCATCATTTAACCCTCTTGTTCTAGCTTCTTCGTAAAAGTCATTTCTAAAGTCTGTTCCAAAGTTATTTTCAAACTCCTTTACAGCAGCGTCACCCCCAGTGTCGTATGCGTGAGTCATAGCAGATTGATACACCAATCCTTTTTCTTCTAATGACATATTTTTAAGGTCGCTAAAGCCTATATCACCATTAACTAGCTCCATACCTGCTGCAGCTGCTCCCATAATTGAACGTCCAGCTGTTGAAAGCCCAGATAGTACTGAACCACCTATTCCAGAAGCTTCCATTGCAGCATCGTCCAAGCGCGCCGCCTCCATAACTTCTCTTCTTAGTTCAGGGTTATTTTCCATCTCTGCTACCCTTTGGTCAAAATTCGCAGAAGCTACGGTAAGCCCTTCGCTGCCAGCCTTGAAGATACTTTGACCTAAATTACTAGCCTCTTCCATTCTTCTGCTAACCCAGCCACCTGCATTCTCAACGCCACCATAAAACTCGGCGGCACCCATTCGACTGTATTCAGGCCCATTATTCATCAGTTTTTGACGAGCAGGCATTTCAGCCGCCTGATTCCGTTCGGATTGCCAGTCTCCGGCTTGATTTGCAACAGTCGCTGAGTTTTCACTTCCTTCGCTTGAAATAACAGGAGGTATATCTTTGCTGGTTACAGGGTTTGTATGCTCAGGATAGCCATTGGCAGGCATTGTTATACTGTTCGCAGGGGCCGNTAGCCGATGTTATTTCACCAGCTAAACGGTCATTATTAACTGTTTTAATATCTGAGTTATCGTTATATCCACCAGCATTTCCTGTTGCAAGCCCTAAGCTTTTACCTACAGCCCCTAACGCTGCGTTAAAGTTATTCTGATATTGTGTATCGCTTGTCCCCTCATGATTATTTGAATTTTGTAATGCTTTCACCCTGGCAGCTGCAAGAGCCGAGTTATTATCTAAACCATACCCACCTTCTGTTGATGGTGCGCTATATCGCTGATAAAGTTCTTGTGCTTCTCGCTTGGTTTCTGCGCTAACTCCACCACTATTCCAATAATTATTTAAATCGGACATAGCTTCATTGTTTCCCGCAACTTGTGAGCCCACATCACGGAGTCTGAGGTTATTCAAACTTCCATACTGATTATTTAAAGAGCTTGCTTCAGCAAATGATTCGCTAGTGCTGTTTAGTTTTTGTGAAGCGTTAGTGAGCGCCATAGTTTCGCTTTTACCTAAGCTTTTACTTAAAGATTCAGTGTTGCCTGTAGATATAGCTCGCGCCAAATTATTTGAAACTTGTGACTGCTCCTGCTGACTAAATCTAAGAGCGTCGGATATTGCATTGCTTTCACCTGAAGCAGTTGTTCTAGTGTCTGATGTTTCTTTATTCGCAGCCGCTGAAACCTTAACATCACCCCCTATATCAGCATCAACTTTTCCAGATTTAGATTTGCCTTGCATGTTGTTAACTGAATTTGATTTGCTTCTACTTGCCTTTGAGCCCGGGCTTGCATTCTCTGATGTTTTTTGTGGCGTTGTTTGTGTCTCTTTTTCACCTTGCGAATTTTGCTCAGATATTTGTGAAAGTAAGCTAGTACCCGCTTTAGCGGAAATAGCCCCAGACGCAACTGCTGATACAATACCTTTCACAGCATCTGAGTGTTGTGAGCCAATAGAGGTGTTTTCCATTATTTGATTGGCTCTTTCATTAACGATACCTTCAGACTTCCCATACATAGCAGAGTGAGTTCTACCAATAGAGGCTGCTTTATCATAACTTTGAGAACTCATAGTACCGCTTGAAAAGTTAGCCCCAAGGGATTGTGAAAAGCTCTGTTGTGCCTGAGACATACTTTGTTTCGCTGAAGAGGTCATGTTACTCAAACCTGAACCGAATGAAATAGATCCCATTAAACCCGCTGCACCAGATGACGCCATACCTGTTACATCGTTATACTCGTTAGATGCAGCAGACTGTGCAATAGGGCCATTAGATATTAAATCTTTGCTTTGAATTTTTTCATCGATATGATCTTTACCGCTAATTCTACCTGCTAGACTTGTGAGCGCGTAGGTTGATCCTGTAACCACAAATAGAGATATTATAGGCGTTGCTGCTGCCAGCATTCCGCCTGTAGCTATCCAGTGTTGTAATTGGTCTGCTCCAGCATTCAATGCATAAATGGAAGTGAAGTCACTACCAAGGCTTGCCATCTCTTTGTTAGCTGCAGTGTGGATATATAAGTTAATTATAGACATTACCGGCATCCATAATTGTATCCAAAGTAGTGTTTGAAAATACTTTGCTGCTAATCCAATACCAAAACTACCTAAAACTATAAGGAACCCCATTAGCGGGGTTATAGCGTATACAAATCCCTCGAAGAAGGTCATCATTGGTCGTACTATTGTCAGAAACATGGATTGTTCAGCTGCCCATTGGGTATTCCTTTGCTGGATTGCTTGGTTAATCATTGTTGCGGAAGCCATATCTTGAAAATCAGCATAACGACCTTGTGCAGCTTCATAATATATTGGTTCTAAAACCGCTGCAGTTAGATACTCTGTTCCGGCAGTAGCAGTGACACCTAAAACACCCAAAGAGTTAGTTACGTATGCTTGCCCGGAACTACCGGTGTATGTGTTATCAATACCAAGAACGTTTAGGATAGCATCGGACATAGGAGCACTATTAATAGCTTGATTGGTTTTGGACACTAATAATGGATAAGCTTCAGAACATGTATAATCTTCACCACCAGTGGTTCCCACATAAAGCCGAGTACCGTAAAGGTCAGAGTTAAACCTTAGAGCGTCAGGGAGTTTTTGGCTCATTATGCTATCTAGCGACTTTTCCTTAAGATCAATTGCAGTTAAAGCGCACTCTCGAATGTAGTTATTCCAGGATAATCGCATATCAGCATCACCACCTGTAGCCATATTCATAGCTGTATACACAGGTGTTGAAGAAACACCTCGCCGGGTGTTATTTATTATTTGCAATGATTCAGCAAAGTGGGTTTCTGTCACGTAAGGTACAATAACTCCATAACCTTGTTCAAAAAGGCTGGTAATGTTATACCCAATTGATGAGATAATCCCACCGGCAGCCCCTACACCAATAGGGACATTATCAACCACTCGGACTTGACCCGAAAACGAGTCCTCTATAACGACAGTGGTAGTAGGTATAAAAAATGCGGCATACAAGATGTACCCAACAAAAATTTGATGGTAATTAATTTCTTTTACACCTTGAAAAACGCTTTGGACAAAAATCAAAATAACACCAAGTAACAACCCTACGCTTACCATTTTTTCAAATGACGCCATAGATGTAACCATGGCAACGGCCATTAAGATTTGCTCTAAGAAGGCGGCATCACCGGTTGAATAGATTTCAAACATAACTTACTCCTGAGATGCCTTATTCGTTGTTAAATTACTTAGTGTGTATCTTTGCTTTCTAATATTGTTAAGTAGAGTGTTGTAGTGCTCTATTAAAAAAGCTACATCACCATATTGTGAACGCAATTCTCTGAAGTCATTACGAACCTTGCTTTGAGATTTGCCAACAACTTCAAAAGCCGCGCTTTGGTGGGGGGATTTAGATTGACTCACCACAAGAGTTACTGCTCTAAAAAGCTCTTCGGTGGTTGTATAAACCATAGTTAGAGCAATGGCATTAGAAGCTTTAAGTGCAAAAATCCTTGCTGCATCTTCTGAAAGAATGGCTAAGTTTCTTACAATTGTACCGGCACCTGAGGGAAGACTCGAAACAAAGGCTTTTTCTTGATCACTTAATGTACCTTGGTTTCTTGCATACTTGGTAATGATACCAGGGGTTGAAGAAGTACCTAAAAGCATATCTTCAACTTTTCTACCCAACCCTTTCAATGTTAATGTTACATCAGTAGGGTTCAAGCATTTATCGTTAGTATCACACTTGTATACCTTAACTGAACCACCTTCTAAAATAGCTCCAAGTAAGTCAGGTTTAGCCGGTTTAGTTATTAGTGGCATTATTTTTTCAGCATCAGCAGGATCGCCGGTGTGCGCGGGGTCAACTTCAGGAGGGTGCTTAATGATAGTACCTGTCAGGCTCATCATTGTTTCTAAAAGCGCATCATCGCCGTAGGTAAACCACGACTTAGCATTTTGTTTTCTAAGTTGTTGCCATACAATATTCCCAATCAACTCAGATCTTAGCAACTCATCTTCTCCAAGCAAAGACTCAGGTGATTTACCTGACTCAACTTCCTCCCTAGAACTGAACATGTCTGTAACTAACCCCTTGCCTGTTGCAAGAATAGAGGCATCTGTTTTGCCTTTCAACTCGAATGAAGAGGTTGCATCGTTAACAATCCCTTGAGCTAGTTGGCAAGAGTTACCTAAGTGCTGATTTAAAGCCTGAATTTTCTTTTGAAAAGACTCAATATGTTTTGAACAGTCAGGACATACGTTATCGAGTGCCAGCTGAAATGCATACCCTTTAGCATTTGCGGCAACCTGCCGAAGAAGCTGCACTATCTGTTGGGATGATACATAACTGAACGAACCATTGAACATATCAATACCTCCACAGCCTCCTTTCCATGAGGGTGGAGCGAAGCTGATTAAATTTTCATTGAATATTTTAGTTTTTTCAGTGTAACGCCCCCCAGATAAAACCCCTCGCCTTTGTGTTTTAAACACACCTGGTGAGGTTGTGTTACTCATGCTGCCAAATATACTGTCAAGTTCATCCTGTAGTCCGGCATGACTTAAGCTGGGGAAGGTTAAGGCTGAAACAGCAAGCGTAACGGCCACTGCTGTTTTTTTCATTCTCTTATTCCAATAAATCCAATGGTTCATACTAATTATCCTCGTAAAGTTTTTGCTTTATGAACTCGGCCAGCTTTTCTGGGGGTATAAAGTTTGTTTCTTGATTGTTTGTATCTTTAGCTATGTTAGATAACTCGTAAGATTGCTCATCTAAAAGCGCAGCTATATTGCTATCTAAATTCATTATTGGTTTGGTTTTATTAAACTGTTCTTCAGTTATCCATCCGCGACGTTTTGCAACTAGAATTATTCTATGTTTGATATCAGCTAAAGAAAGAACGCCTTGAGCTATAGGTTCTATCTCATGGTTCTCAGAAACTAAGTAGAGCGCCGGGTATGTATTTACTCCAAGCTTAGCGGCTTGACCATCATCTACTTTGTAGTGTGGGAAAATATCATTAGGAAGAGGTTTGCCATCTACCGAAATTGGTAAAATAGTAAAACCATCTCTAGCTGCTAACATTTTCAAAATTGGTGCTTGAGTCCGGCTAGTTCCAGAGTCTGAGCGGAAGAAAAAGAAGATCCCAGCTTTTTTGGCGATACTTTGAGCTAGTGAGTCTTTTTCTCGCCCAGCGGAGCGGTCAAGCTTTTGAGAGGCAAATGTAGCAGATGGACGTCTGCTTTCTTCATCTAAGAATGGATCACCCACAACGGCAAGTTCAGTCGTATCAGCAAACTGTTCACTTCTATCCATCGCATACCGTTGGAGGTACATGTAAACTCTAACATTTTCGATTGTAGGGTTATCCCAGGCTTTATCTTTGTATTTTGGTAGATTTTCCCTGAACCATGCAGATGAAAACACATCTGGGCCTTTGGCTTGGGATGGCTTAGGCGGGCTCTGCTCTTCTTGTTTTTGTGGTGCCGGCGCTATTAAAGGCTTTGTTATTTCCGGTTCAGGTTCTTCTACCGGGATTTCTTCTTTGTACCAGAACCAGCCTTCAGCTTTACGATCATAAAAACGTGAATTTGCATCACTATCTTGTGAAAGTACTGATGGTGATAAAGTAGATAGCCCTAGCGCAAATAAAAATGTTTTATTAACTCTCAACATAAGTCCAATACATAGTTCATGGGGATAGTATTGAATGTTACTGGATATGTAATGAACAGTAGGCACGTAGAGCAGCCCAAAAAGGGGCAATACAGCCTTCTAAGTGAAAATTTATTGAGTACCTAGCTTTAAACGCCTTCTTAATACTGGCTGCATTATTGGAGTAGTTTTATTTTAGGGGTTGGTATCTTTGTTCACTCGGTCGGGTGTATGTTCCTACCTTACATCACCTCGGTGTATCCCAGGCAATGTTAAGTCTTGTAAAATTGAGTTATGCTAAGAAGAGAGCCAATGAGTATTTAGTAATTAATCATAATGACAAAAATTTCATATTTTCAACCTGCTTTATCCAAAGAAATTTGGTTTTATATCGAGAGCCATTTTCACGGTGCTAAGTACGTAGCTCAACGTTGTGGAATTACAATTAAGTCTTTGCGTGAGCTAGTGTTCAACGACAATTTAGATCTTGATTATTTAGAGCATGTACTCTTCCTCTGTGGTGCAAAATACGCAATATCAATCACTGAGGAGCTATTTATACAGCCTGATTACAGTGTTTGCTTAGGAAGTTTTCGCCACTGCAAAGGACGACAATCGATACGTAGTTTTATTCCATTTTTAAATGAGGTTAGCGGGGGTGGTGATATAAATGATGGTGATTTCCTAACGACAATAAAATTCAAAGATAGAGTGTTTGTTTTATCCCACCAGCAATACCAGCATACTCATATAATAGAAGTTCACCCTTGCTGCAAAGGCCTCGATAATATTGAGGCTTTGCTAGATAAAAACTTATGTAATTATCAAACACAAAACAACCTTTCGCCACTAAGCCTCAAGGTGCTAGAAACAAAAATCATATCATTTGATGACATTGTAAATAGGCATGATTACTATAAAACGGTATCTAATTTACATTATTGGGCAAATCATTTGGAGCGAAAATCAGATATACAGCCTAACCTAAGTAGAACATTGGCGTTCTGAAAACACCTCAATAGTCACCCCGCCAAAGGAGCCGATAACTTCTGATGCCACTTTATCAGAGCGTATTTTTCTTTGTGATTTAGCATCAAAATCAGTTAAAGACTTAAGTTTAAGCTCATTACTTTGAATTATGATTATTGGCATTGGTGCCGTCACTGTTTTTGCTCCAGCATCAAAGCATATATTCGCTGCGGGTTGTACGCGAACCTGCCGACGTATCCTAAGTAGCTCCCCAGGAGTTTGTTTAATTCTATTGATCAATTGCTCAAGAGGGACGCGGTATTCTGGGCCCGATTTATCAAATTCCTCTTCAATTTTAAGTAAAAGGTCTTTTTTAACCGGCTTAGATAGCGAATCTTTTCTTTGCCAGGCAAAACGAATTGAATGAATATTTTGCTCATAATAGCACCGAATATGCCTATATAGGTGCATGGTCATAATGCCAGGGCACTCTGCGCGAAGCGCTTCAAACCGGTCTTGCCTTGTTTCATACGTTTGAATTATATGGTTTTCGATATCAGTTTTTGCTGAGTTTATTTTATCCACCAGCTCAGGGATAGTAATGCTTGTTGGGTTTTGGGTAGGGGAGAGCCAAATAACGCCCACAGTGCGCCGCGCTGATTTTTGTGAATAGCCTGGTTGTATATAAAGGTCTTGGTAGCACGATGCCGCGAGCTCAACAGCCTTATGTCCGGTATGTTCTTCTGCTGCAATATATTTAACCGGTTCACTTTCCATTCCCTTTGAGGTACAGGGTAGTGGGTAGGCAAGAGCGGCTAATGGTTGCGTATGTGTGAGAATTGTATTGAGAGAACGGATATTGTTTTTTAACTCATCAAACCGATCCGCGATAAAAGGCATGGCATGCACTCGATATTTGTAGTGATAGAACAAATTACAGTTAATAGGTTAAGACTAGACCATCATGCAATATAATGGAAGTTAACCATGTAATTCTTTTAATATTAACTTTTGTGGTACTACTTTGGCTGGCCTCGCCCTGAGATTAGAATGAGAAAGAGAGAGAAAAAGAGAGATAAAATAGAAAAGGCAATGAGGTTGGCTGAGAAGAAGCTCGGGGTTAAGGGGGTGTTATTAGAAACCCTTAAATGCATGATGGTCTAGATGAGCCTTACCACTTAAATCCGTATCCGCGTCAATGTCTCTTTGATTTCCAATATCTTCAAAAGTCCAACCTTTACGGTTTGCTATTTGTTTGAAAACGGAAAATTTTTTACCTATCAAATATGTCTTGTTGATTAGTTTTCAATTGTTTTAAATCACTGGATTTTGAAGTAGGTTATTGACCTGTTCTATTTACTTTAGCCAACATCTGGTGTTTGTACACCGCATTTCAACGGTTGTTTCAATTAGTGGGTATACATCCAATAAGGTATTTTGATTAAAAATAGGCTCATTGTTAAATGTCCAGCGTTAGGTTAGTTAAAGAGTGATCCCTAATTACTCTAAAGTCGCTTATCCTGAGTAGCTAGCCCCCCCTCAGCACCACCTAAGGTAAAAGCAATGGCTAACACAACACCATTTAAAACTCTTACCCAACTTCCTGGCAGCCTTAAAAGCTAATAAATTATATGTTTAACAAGTATTAATGCATTTAATGGCAACATGACTAACTAGTCCTAATGCGATAAACTATTAAACATTTTGAACTTATGATTTAAAGTAGGGATGCAGTGGAATTGAAGTAACGGGAAAATGATTAGCTATGAAAATAGGATATAACACTAAGTATAGGAAAAGTTTTATTTAAAACTTCATCCAAAAATAAGCCACTGTACGAAGATACCCGCCCCAACAATCATTGCAATAACAAGACCTATTACAAATCCACGCATAGCAAGTAGAACAAATAATAATGCATGAAACACTTGGAATACCCGCGCCCAAACCCCCTCTTTAAACGATAAACCAAACCACTCTTCTGTCACATACTCATTAAAAACGTCACGAATAGAATCCTTATTTATTCTTCTTTAGGAGGAGTATATCAACTAAAAAAATCTACACACAAAAAGACTTACCCTAAGGTACTCGTGGATAAACCTTAAAATAAAGATATACACCTTGTGGGGAAGCCTAAATAAAGACTAAATTTAGTCTTTTATTATTCTCATGCTATAATTTAAGTAAGCAGTTGAATACTTCGTGCTTAATTTGGAACAAATAAAAAGGTGAATACCATGAGAGTTGAGACTATCAGCTACCTAAAGAAAAATGCGGCTACTTTAACACTTGATGAGCCTATGATTATAACTCAGAACGGAATCCCATCGTTTGTTATTGAGTCATTTGCAGAGAAGAAAAGAAGAGATGAAGCGGTCGCTTTATTGAAGCTTTTATCATTCTCTGTAGAAGATTCAAAAAACAACAGAGTTATGTCTAGTGCTTCATTCAAGAAACGATTAGCCAATCGTAAACTTGAAGCGGAGAAAATAAATAATGACGCAAAAATTTGAGATTGAATACACCGAATCATTTTATAAGACAACGGAAAACCTAATCAATCATCTATCATACTACTCAACTGAAATAGAAGTTATTAGTAAAATAGAGAAAATAATAGATGACTTTGAGGAAAGAATAAAACGAGCACCGGAATCTTGCCAAATATCACCGCCTCTAATGCAAGAGCTTGGAATTAAAACATGGAGAGAGTACAACAAAGGCGGCATTCGAATACTATACCGCGTCATAAAAGATGAAAGTAAAGTAGTGGCTGATGTATTTTTATCACAAAAACAAGATATAGAAAGGGCCCTGACAGACTACTGTCTGATGCATATTTAAGAACTTTTTTATTTTCTTGCGCCCTAACAGGCGCGCGAAAAAGGATGTCGGCTGATCCTCTAAACGATGTATTGCTCCCCAGAAGTGCTATTGGCCTTTATGTTCTACAATATTTTTTGTAAAACAGCTCTAATATTTCTCTTGTTTCATGGTCTTCTCGTTGAAGTGGTTTTGTTATTTTGGCATACATTTGAATCAAAAGACGATTGAATATAATGGTGGCGTGGTGTCCTGTCATTTTCAAACAATTCAACCCCTGCATGAAAACATATTGCATCATTTTCTCCTGGAGAATTACTTACAAGTGATTCTACTATTTTTTTATATTCATTTTGCCTAAACGCTAGTCTGCCCTCTGAATTCAAAGCTTCCCATTGTGTATTTCTTTGCTGTAAAGCCTCGGTAATCCCCCCATTTTTAATGGAGGCTATCTGTAGAATCTTCGTTGTTCAACTTTTCCAGTTTTTGTATGGGGGTTATGCCACCTATCCCCATGTTAGGCCGTTCATTATTATAAGTCCATAACCAATCGGTTGCTTTATCTTGTAACTCACTAATATCTCTGTAAATATAATGACTTAGCCAGTCGTAACGAACCGTTCGGTTGAAGCGCTCTATATAGGCATTTTGCTGCGGGTTACCGGGTTGAATAAACCGTAATTCGATATCATTATTTAACGCCCATTGCGCTAGCTGCTTGCTAATATATTCAGGCCCATTATCACATCTGATAGCTTTGGGTTTACCACGCCACTCTATAATTTGATTTAACGAGCGGATCACACGTTCAGCAGGAAGTGATAAATCAGCGTCAATAGTCAGCCCTTCACGATTAAAGTCATCAATGACATTAAACAATCGACATGCTCTGCCATCCGCTAATTGATCATGCATAAAATCCATTGACCAACATTCATTGATGGTTTCTGGTACTGCCAATAGCTCAGGCTTATCTCTATTTAAGCGTTTCCTTGGCTTGATCCGCAAATTTAACACAAGATCACGGTAAATGCGGTAAACTCGCTTGTGATTCCACTTGTGCTTTTTTACATTACGCAAATATAAAAAACATAATCCAAATGTCGGAAGACAATAATTATAAATAGTTCGTTACATGTAACTGTAGCTAACCTTATGTTTTATATAACTTTGTTTAAGGTTACACTTTTGGATGTTTTTAACTATCTCAAAAGTAACCTTAATTTGAAATTATTACCATTAAATTCAGGCAATTAGCTGTATATTAGTTGCGTTACATTGTTATTGTCCGCACGAGCATTGCTCAGAGCCATGTTTTTTCGTATTAACGTAGCATTTTGTGATTGAACTTTAGCGAGCATAGCTTTCAATTCTGCCACCTCAGACCGCAACTCTCGATTGCGGTCTTTGTATTTATTAAGTTCAGTTTGTTTGGCATCACGTTGCTGTCGAATGTCTTTGTTTACACCGCCTTTAATACGCTCTAATAGTTCAGGGCAATCACGGTGAATCAATGCTCGACTTACACCTGCTTCTTCGGCAACGGCAGCGACACTCATTTTACGTTTATGAGAAACAGTATTTGGACGACCTTTTTCGATTCGAACAATGGCAAGTCGAACCGCTTTATGTGTCGCTTTTTCTTTCTGGTTAGACATTTATCACCTCGATATCCTTTCTCTCGTTAATCTCTTGCTTCATAGCTTCAACATCAATACCCAATGCCACTAGAACCTTTTCACAGCGTTCCATGCCTTTTTTTACCGCCGCTCTACCAGCTTCACCAATATCATCCAATTGCATCAGTTTCATTTGCTGCACTAGCATTCCCTCCCAATAAGGCAGGTGTCGCTTATCTACAATGCCGCTTTCACAGCTATCAGGCTTACCACACTTACACTCATCATCATTGGTGCACCACCCAATACCTGTTGAGCGAATTGGTATGGAGCTAGAGTATGCCTTTGCCATAGCACTAAGAGAGCCAAAAGATTTAATTAACTCTTTATCCTCACGGACCTTCATGATGTTTTGAGCTATGTCGCCACCAGTGATAGGCGTGTCTAGTTCAAACCAATCTTGCTTAATTTCTTCTTCAACCAGATATTTCTCTCGAAGCATTTCTTCAAACAATTCAGCATCCAAAGCATCATTAAAGGCATACAAAGTGGTCATGGTAATTGACCAATGTTTAAAGTGATCTTTTAATGCTCTCAAGTCACCTAATTCAGAGTGAACCGCATAATTAGCAAAGGTACGTCTGAATTGGTGCGCTGATAGGTTCCAATTACTCCCTATCTGTTCACATAAGTTTGGCAACCTAGCGTTAGTCATTGCCACCCCTGACAATAGGTAAATTGCGTTTCCTTTTCCCAGGTTTTTCGATAGGCAGATGTGGTTTGATATTTCCTCAAGTCGATGTGCTTCCACATGATCGTTGCTTGCTTTCGCTTTTAGTAAATCACACTCAAGTTGATCTTGAAGTGGAGCGCTCAAACGGCCAAGAATATCAATCGCTTCCGTGGCTATCCTTGGCGCAATCCACTCAGCTAACCCTGTATGTGTTTTCTCAGAGACAGTTTCGATGTGGTAGTAAGTGGTGTCACCTTTCGTTTCAGAGCGATACGCATCACGCTTAATGCCTAATATTTCATGGATACGCATACCCGTTGTGAGTAACAGCCAGAAGATACAGCTATCTCGCAGTAGCAATGTTTCTCTCTTTTTTGACGATTTCAGAATTTCATCAGCTTTATCTAGGTATGATTTAGTAAACTGGCACAGCGGAATTAGCACTTTATTTGGAATAATGGGGGTCTTACCTTTGGTAATGGCTTCCCGATACGCTTCACCAACATACCCTGCTTGCTCATTAGCGGTTGATTGAGGCCAAGGATGCTCTTTGACAAAATCAAACTCTTTGCAGTGGTAATAAAGGTCTTCTAGAATGCGGAATCTATCCACCTTGGTGACTGCTGTCAGTGGTTTAGTCTCGCCTTTTCGTTTTGAGTGCAGGGTATTTACATGCCTAACGTAGGCATTTGAGGTAAAAGCTGTCAGCCCATGTGTAACTGTAGTATCTGAACTTAAAACCCACTGAAAATAACTTTTCAACTTGTCCAATGTTTTCACAAGAGTATTAAGAGCTAACCCCTTTTTGAATTTGCTCCAGATTACCCACTTTGCCATGCGCTTCATTTGAGTATCATCAATCGTAGAAAAAGTAAGGTTTAATGCACTTGCTATAGTTGCTTTCGTACCTTTACTAGCAGGAAACACCCATACATCTTCCTCAAATCGAGATAGCGTTTGGTATTCACCATTGGCGAGTTTAATGTAGGTCACGATACCCGTTAGAGAGCCATCAATGACTTGCTCAAGCGCACTGGTGCTTGGCTTTGGACATTGCTGAATTGCAAACTCAGCTTGTGTGAGTATTAACTCAATTGAACTCATTGCGTCACCTTCAACATATCAAGGTTTTGCCAGTACGGATGTGGATTAGATCTTGCCCGTTCTTTTTCAGTCTCTACACGCTGTAGCTGGCCAAGCTTAGCAAATTCAGGGACAACTTCTTCATCTACGATTCTTAGAACATTTTTTAAATGACGCTTCCAGTCTTTACGACCAAACTCGTCACGGCTTCGAATAATCGCCCAATAAAAACTAAAGAGTTTATACAAATCATCACCTGTAATAACGAAGCTTTTACAGCGGAAGCAGCCTAAAAAGTCATTACAGAACGAGCCATTTTTCGGTGCTTTATCGCCATTCTTAGGGTCTTTACAATGCCCTACAGGGACGCTTGGCTCTGCGCACGTTAGCTCTTTAACTCGTATCTCACCCATTAAGCCCAAGTTGCGCTTTGATTGCTCGGGAGCTTGCAGGTAGTGGTCAAGCGTTCCTGTCCCACTGTGTTTGGCTTGCCGCGCAGCAATTAACAAACTCTCACCACTCAGCTCATAAATACCATTGATGAACGTCTTGCGAAAACGGCTTACATTAAGTTTCATCGTTCGACCATCTTCATCTCTTAAGTCGTACTCTTTGATGAATTTTTTGATGTTATATCTAAGCAGCCTTTCTGCTAGAGAGGAGGCCGTACCTCTCTCGGCACCTATGTGGGCAACTCTAGACTCATAGACAAATAACAAGTCGGAATCGATAGACTTTCTCACTTGGCTATTACGCTCAATGATAGCCTCAATAAGATAAGCCACATCAAGCTTTATTCCTTGCACTACTTCAAGTTCCTGTGATTTTCGTAAATTGTGCAATTGCGTGGAGTTGCCTCTTTTTTTGAATACGGTTAAGAGCTTGCGGCAATCTTTAAGTGGGTGGTCGGTCAATGAGTCGGTAGTCATATTGAGAAGCGGAGATGTGTTGATGCCTGTCTGAATCGCCACAGCTAACAAACACAGTGTTAACTGATAACCTGTTAGTGGTTCGGTCTTTTGATAAATCGGCTTAATTGCTTGTTTTAGCGCAACCACCACCTGCCTTTTTTCATGGGGAGTCAGTGGTTTCTCGCCCTTTGCACGTTTACTTGAATTTGGAAATGGGCTCTTAGGAAAGAAATCACTGTTTAGGTTTATGTCATCAATGACTGACCAATAGCCCTTGTCCCTCATGTGTATCAGCATTGACTTGAGATGAGTGTAGTAACCTTTTAGGGTGTTATACCCTAACTCACAACCTCTAAGGTGCAGTAAATATTGCTCGATCAACTCTGGCGTAATGTCATCTTGTGTTAAGTCCTCACCCGCTGAATACCTAAATAATGTAAGGTATTCAGCGAAATGGAAAAAACCATTTTTAAAATAACCTTTTTGAGTTTCCTCGCTAAGAGCATCGGTATTTTTCAGCAGAGCTTTTGCGGTGTAGTACACTCGATTTGTAATGTCGTCATAACCTTTGCCATAGAAACGAGTAAAATTGACGTTAGAACCATTGCCACCTTTTGAACCGATATTCGGGTAATTCACTACAGGGTTGATTGGTCGGACTATTTCTCGATTTTGAGCAGTGTCAGTTGTTGACTCTACTGCCGATGTTTTCTTTAGCTTGTCTTTGTTAATAGACAGTTTTTTTCTTTGTCTCGCCATATTTCACCTACACAATCGCATCAATCTGTTGTTGATACTCAATCGACAAGTCATCGACCAAATCATTAACCAAATGTAAATATTTCATCGTGGGGTTCTAGGGATTTTCCCCTCTAAAGTAACATAAATCGCCATACTCACCATATTTAAAGGCATACAAAGGTGGGTTACTTCTCCAAAGTATGGCAAATTATGAGGTTAACAACCCCTTAAACTTAATTTAATTCCTATGGCTATAAAAAACGAACTATCAATTCTTACCAAAGCTGAGCAGCTTGATCTATATTCTCCGCCGCTATTATCACTTGAACAACAACGATTGTATTTTACGCCAAACGAGATCGAGTTAACAGAGTTGAAAAGTATTCGCCTAAGGAACCACCGATGCTATTTCATTGCGTTATTAGGGTATTTTAAGTCTAAGCCTGTGATTCTTTCACCTAGCTTTAACCTCATCTTTGACGATATGCAGTTTATTTCAACGCAAGTTCAAGGAGGCAAAGGGATCAGGCCTTTCAGCATTAATAAGATGCAGCGTGACCGTATATATCAAAGAATACTGAGGTTATTAAACTATCAGAAATGGGACGAAAGTCTGCACTTTGCGCCGCTGTACGAACATCTTGTTATGGTCGGCAAAGCTTGGCTTGAGCCTCGTTATCTATTCGATGCAGCCGCTGAATATCTAGCAACGCATAGAATTGCCATCCCTAAATATACTGTCTTACAAAAGCTTATCAGTCGTGTTATCCAACAGGTCAAGAAGGCGTTAAATAATAAGCTTCGTATTCATGTTTCATCTGAACTACACGGATTTCTAAATACTATTATCGATGACAAAGATGGGCTCTCCTTAAGCCAGCTTCGAGCCGGTGCAAAAAGCGTTATGGTGACAGAGCTAAAAAAAGAACTGACGGTGTATCATCAGTTACAGCCTTATACAAGACAGATTGATAATGCTGTTAAGGGCTTAGCCTTATCGTCTAAAAACCAACAACACTTCGGTGAAATGGTGGATTATTATGGCAGTAAACTAAAACGCTTTAAGCGTCCACAGCAACACCTATGGTTGCTGTGTTTTCTGACTCAACGCATACGGCAAAGCCTAGAGCGATTGGCTGATGGGTTTATTCATCATATCCGTAAACAACAAGAAGCTGCGCATGCGTTTGCCCAACAGGCAGTGTTTGACTCATGGAGGTCAGCTGCAGACAATGTCACCAAAGCCGCAGAATTACTGCATCTGTTTGTTGATGACAGTATCGACGATAATCAACCATTTGCAACGGTTAGGCAACAAGCATTAAGTGTAATGAATAACCAAGATATAGAAACGCTATGCCTGTACTTAAAAAAGCAAAAACGCACGGTAGAAGAATATCAATGGCAATATTATGATGATCAAAACGGGTTAATTGAGCAGTTATTAAGGCCCGTGTTTCTATGTCTTGAATGCCAAGCAGGTAAAGGCTCAGAAGCATTAGTGACCCAGCTCAAAACCACAAAAACAGAACTATTAGCAGGTAATACATTGCAAACAATGGATAGTACACTTATCCAACAAAAACATCGTCCATGGTTAATTAACAAGGATGTTGTTCATCCACAGCGATACGAATGGTTGCTTTACCGTCAACTGGCTTCTCGGCTTAATGGTCGAATTTACTTATCAAACGTCACTAAATATCGTGCGCTAGAAGACGACTTAATTGCATCGTCAATACAGCCTGATCTATTGGCATCATCAACATTGGAAAAGCTAAAGCAGCCGATTCAGAAGCTACTGCAAGTAAAACAAATACGCTTAACAACATCCCTAGAAGATGTTGCTCGTCACATTGATAATGGTGATAACCGCAATGTGATCATGAAGAGCCGAAGTGGCACACGATGGCGACTGCCAGTTAAAGGCTCCCAATCACTTGTCAACAACCCTTTCTTTAAACAAATGATCCCCGTCAGTATTGCTGATGTGTTGCGTTATGTTGAACAAGAAACCAACTTTATGCAATGCTTCGCACACGTGCTGCCAATACAAAAACAAGTAGGCGCCAATCAGGATGATTTATTGGCTATTCTAATTGCGAATGCGACACATCGCGGCGTATATGGGATGGCACAAATATCTGATCGCAGTTATGAGCATCTAAGCACTATACAAGCTAATTATATTAGGCCTGAAACCTTGCAAGAGGCTAGTGATATCATCAATAACGCAGTAGCGGCACTCCCTATTTTCCGCCACTATCACATCCAAGAAGACGTCCTGCACGCCAGTACCGATGGGCAAAAATTTGAAACTCACCTTGAGACTTTTAAAACTCGCTACTCCTCGAAATACTTCGGCACCAACAAAGGTATTACGGCCATGACGTTAGTTGCCAATCATAGTGCGTTAAATGCCCGTATCATAGGATCTAATGAGCATGAGTCCCATTATATTTACGACTTACTACAATCTAATACTAGTGATCTTAAGCCAGATGTCCTCTCAACCGACACCCATGGTGTTAATCATGTTAATTATGCCTTATTGGATTTATGCGGTTATAGTTTTGCGCCTAGGTATGCTCAGTTCACCAGTGTGATCAATGACCTATTTAACGTAACTGAAAGCGACGACGGAAACACGCATCTGGCGCTGAAAAAGCCGATAAAAATGAATGTGATTGAAGAAGGCTGGCAGGATATTCAGCGTATTGTGTTATCCCTTCAAGAAAAACGCACAACACAGGCATTGCTAGTACGCAAATTATCTGGTTATCCATCTAGACACCCTATATTACAAGCATTAACGGAATATAATAGGCTCATCAAAGCCCAATATTTACTTGATTATATTGATGATGCAAGTCTGCGCCAATATGTTCAACGAGCACTGAACCGAGGCGAAGCCTGGCATTTCCTCAGGCGAGCTATTGCATCGGTCAATCGTGACCAGTTCCGTGGAAAAAACGAATCAGAAATAGTCGTCTGGAACGAGTGTGCCCGTTTGACGGCAAATGCTATTATCTACTTTAACTCGATGATCCTAAGTCATCTATTACTGCACTTTGAAGAAGTTGGTGACGAGGAAAAAGCAGCAATAACTCGACAAGTATCACCCGTTGCATGGCAGAACATTAATCTGAGCGGCACTTATCAGTTCGCTAGTAACCGCAAACTACCTGATTTACAGGAAATAACTAGGCCTATTGTTGAAAATGAAGTCTAAAATGAAAGGTAACCCAGCTCCACAAGCCATTAACTGCGAGGGTTGTGGCGATTTATGTTACTTTAGAGGGGAAAATCCCTAGAACCCC
>NZ_AUTP01000275.1:0-7583 GCF_000498075.1 Pseudoalteromonas sp. TAB23 | reverse complement strand
GTTAAAGGCTTTGTAAGTTATCAAGGTAATGTTGAAAAACAACACATTGTTACACTTCAAATTGAAGCGCTTGAGCAAAGTATTGACGTTCTTCAAGCCCGTGTTGACGAAGGCGTCGCAAACGAGCTTGATTTAAACCGTACTATGGCGCAGCTTAGGCAGCAACAAGCACTAATGCCTGCCATTGAGTATGCAAAATACAGCGATTTATCTGCTCTTGCAGTACTAAGCGGTAAGTTAGCGCAAAATATTGCTATTGAAAACGAGCAAGGCGTGCTTGAACGTGACTTTAGCGTTGCACTAAAAAACGCTAATAATGCCATTGCCTTACGTCCTGATATTAGCCGTGCACTGTTTGACTTTAGCCAAGCAAATAGTTTAAGTGTTGCAGCTAGCAAAGCGTTATTACCAGATATTAGCTTATCTGCATTTGCAGGGGTTGTGAGTATAGGCAGCACAGGCTTAAAAAATACTGATCAGCAGTGGCAAGTAGCGCCGCAGTTACAATGGTCGTTATTAAGTTACCCAGCATTATTAGCACAGCGCGACGCGCAGCAGTTTTTAAGTGAAGCCGCATACAGCGATTATCAACAAGTGGTATTAACTGCACTAAGTGAAAGTGAACTTTCACTGCAATTGTTGGTCAATCAGGCACAGCAAAAACGCTTTGCAGATGAGCGCTATGACTTTGCTAATAAAGCATTTTTACAATCCCAAGCAATGTATGAAGAAGGCCAAATTCCTTACCTTGAGTTGTTAGATGCGCGTCAGGATGTTTTAATAGCACAAGAAAATGCTGTTGAAACAACAATTTCTTCACTGCTTGCCAAAGTAAATGCTTACCAGTCATTTAATGGCCAATGGAGTTATGCGTTAAACGACACTAATAAGTAGAGTTATATTGATGCCAAATACTGAAAATTTACATGAATACATTATCCCGCAAACAATGCGCGCTATTGTACTGCCAGAACCAAATGAAGCAATTGACTTAGCGGATGCTGAGCTGCCTGTTCCTATTTGTGCAGATAACGAGCTGCTTGTAAAAGTAGAGTACGTTGGTTTAAATCCAGTTGATGGTCAATTTGCTAAAACAGGCTTTTGTAAATGGCAGTATCCACACATTTTAGGCTTAGATGCCGTAGGTGTTGTGGTTAAAGCTAATAAAGGTGTGTTTCCAAATGTTGGCCAGCGCGTTATGTGGCATGCCAACATTGGTGAGCAAGGTGCTTTGAGCGAATACACCAAAGTACCTAACTTTGCAGTGTCGGTTGTGCCAAGCGGTTTAAATCCGGCCATTGCAGCAACACTTCCATGCGCCGGTATGGCAGCACTTATTAGTTTAGATAAAATAGGCATTAGTGAAGGCGATACTATTTTTATTGAAGGCGGAGCCGGAGCGGTAGGGCAGTTTGCTATTCAATATGCAAAACAGCGTGGTGCAGATGTATTTACCACCGCATCAAAGCGTAACCATAAATTGGTTAAGCGTGAGCGTCTAGCGAACTACACCTATGTTTTAAAATTCCAGGGTAACAAGCTGTCGATATCGGGCTCAGGCTGGCACAGTTCATCAAGGCAAGCACAGATGTAATTAAATGGGATTAGACCATTTATCTTGGCGGTTTCCACAATGCTGTAAAGGGTGGCACTAGCATGGGCACCGTTAGCCGTTTGGCTAAATAACCAATTCTTTCGGCCTATCACAAACGGTTTTACCGCGCGTTCTGCTCTATTATTATCGATGCTAAGTCGGCCATCATCAACATAGCGTATGAGCTTGTGCCATTGATTTGCCAGGTAATTAGCTGCCTCTATCAGTTTGCTGTTCCCCACTAAATTTGGCTGATCCTGCTCAANAAGCCATATTTTTAGCTTGCTAAGAATAGGCAGGCTAACCTCTTGTCTTGCCGTATATTTGTCATCCACACTTTTATCTTTGATGCGTGACTCAACGCCGTACAGTTTTTGGATAAGGCTCAATACCACATCCGCTTTGCCGGTTTTGTTTTTACCTTGTAGCTTTTTCGCGTCGATAAATTTACGACGAGCATGCGCCCAGCAGCCGATTAAGGTTGCCTCTGTTCTGGCATAGGCTTGATAGCCATCCACGTGCAAGTACCCTTGATATCCATCAAGATAATTGACCACGCAGGCGGCCGCGCGACTATTGTGGAAGTCGTAAAGTACGATATTAGGGATAGGATTATTCGGGTCTGGTGAATCTCGACCCGAGCAATACACCCACATGTAACTGTTTACTTTGTCCGATTTCACCACCTTTAATGGCGTTTCATCGGCAAACAGCGTGGGTTGCCTTAACAGCTCGGCTTTAAGCCGTTCAACTAATGGCGCGAAGAGTGTGGCTGATTTGTCTATCCAGCTGCTCATGGTCTGTCGACTGAGTTCAATACCGTATTGCTTAAACATCGCTTCCTGGCGATACAGCGGTAACCCGTATTGGTATTTACTGGTGATAAGCTGACTGAGCAAACTGCTGGTTGCAATGCCTTTGTTGATGGGCATGGCAGGCATTGAGGCTTGTTTAATCTGTGTCTGAGTTGAGGATTTATCACAGTGACGGCAGGCGTATTTAGGCCTAATATGCTCAATCACTTTGATTTTAGCGGGTATGAACTCAAGCTTTTCTGACTTATCTTCACCCATTTTATGTAGCTCACCGCCACAGCAATCACAGGTTTTGTCGATGATGTCGTGAATAACCTGCTCACGAGGTAAGTCTTTTGGCAGTGGCTTACGCACCGGCTTTTTACGGGTATAGCTAATGGATTGTTGCTCTGCCTCAACTTCCTCAACAATTTCTTCCACTTCATTGAATAACTCGCCTTGCCCGGCAAAGCCTTCAGCACTTTTGCCGAATTGTTTTTGTTGGGCCAAGCTCCAGCGCTCTTCCAATGCCGCAATCTGGGCATCCTTCTGCGCTAACAGTTTTTCAAGTTCAGCAATGCGCTGTTTAAGGGCGAGTTCATTTTTCATGACGCCTATTTTAAGGCATCATCAAAGGCTTTGCAGTGCTAACTGAACTCACTTTGATGATCATCAATCGATCGCAAATATTAAAGCATTTTCTTACCTGCGACATCAATTTTACTGTGTCCAATCACATCATAACCCGATAATAACCAGTGTAATTGCTGCTCGCTTAAGGTCATGGTGGGTGACATGAGTTTGGGCCATTTGAACTTATGCTTATCTAATCGCTTATACCACAGTGCAAAACCGGTGTTATCCCAGTAAAGCAGTTTGAGTTTGTCACGGCCTTTATTACAAAACACAAATAGCGCACCACTGAGCACGGGTAGTTCAAGCTCTGCTTCCACCAACGCCGCCAGACCATTAATTGATTTTCGAAAATCAACGGCATCGGCACATAAATAGACGGTGGGTACATCAACGAACATCCTCATACCGTTAGCCCTTTAATAATGGCAACGATATCGGCCGTCGCTAAATCGATAGGAAACGTGAGTTGGCCGGTTAGCGTATCAAACTGCAGCGTATTTTGACGAGTTTGCGCGCAGACTTCAGTAGTTTGTTTTACCTGGACAAAACGTGATGATGTAAGGCACTGCGAGTGCACTGGCAAGGTGGAATTAGGCTGGTCTTTTGCCAGTAAAGCACGTTGTTTATAATAAGTCGTAATAGCGACATTATGGTGTTGGCAGAATTCAATATTAGTACCACTAAACGTACTGCGTTTCAGCAAAAGCTGCTGCCACTGTGCGCTTGTTCTGTAAGTTTTCATCACCTGCTCCGAATTTATCATTGAGCAGGTATTTTTAGATAATCAGAACATCGATGCTAGGTGTGGTTCGCTAGACGCTTACGGTTAAGCAGCTAGGCGCTGATGTGGTTTTTGACTATAGCGATAAAAAGCTATGCGAAAAAATCCGCAGAGAACTTGGCCCGCAAGGCTTTGATGCGGTTATTGATACGATAGGTGGAGAGTGTACTCAGCGTAATATTGAGTTAATGCGTTTTTGCGGACGTATTGCCTGCTTAAATCCGCTACCTTGTTTTGATCAAGACTTAATGTATCACCGAGCGCCCAATATTAGCGTTGTATCGATTGGTGGTGCGTGGCTTGCTAATAGTTTATGTGCACAACAACGTTTGAGTTTTATGGGCAACCTGTTACTTGAAGGAGCTGTTAGTGGCGACATTAAACACCCAGAAATAACGCCCGTAGATTTTAGTGCTGAGTCAGTATCGCAAGCACTTAATAAACAACTTGCTGGTGGTTTTACCGGCAAGCAAGTTGTTAAAGTTGCTAAGTGAAGCGCTTATACAATTTGATTTAAATTTAAGTAGTTTTAGCTAGATTAACTGATAATGTAGCCTCTACAAATTGGGGTTCTAGGGATTTTCCCCTCTAAAGTAACATAAATCGCCACAACCCTCGCAGTTAATGGCTTGTGGAGCTGGGTTACCTTTCATTTTAGACTTCATTTTCAACAATAGGCCTAGTTATTTCCTGTAAATCAGGTAGTTTGCGGTTACTAGCGAACTGATAAGTGCCGCTCAGATTAATGTTCTGCCATGCAACGGGTGATACTTGTCGAGTTATTGCTGCTTTTTCCTCGTCACCAACTTCTTCAAAGTGCAGTAATAGATGACTTAGGATCATCGAGTTAAAGTAGATAATAGCATTTGCCGTCAAACGGGCACACTCGTTCCAGACGACTATTTCTGATTCGTTTTTTCCACGGAACTGGTCACGATTGACCGATGCAATAGCTCGCCTGAGGAAATGCCAGGCTTCGCCTCGGTTCAGTGCTCGTTGAACATATTGGCGCAGACTTGCATCATCAATATAATCAAGTAAATATTGGGCTTTGATGAGCCTATTATATTCCGTTAATGCTTGTAATATAGGGTGTCTAGATGGATAACCAGATAATTTGCGTACTAGCAATGCCTGTGTTGTGCGTTTTTCTTGAAGGGATAACACAATACGCTGAATATCCTGCCAGCCTTCTTCAATCACATTCATTTTTATCGGCTTTTTCAGCGCCAGATGCGTGTTTCCGTCGTCGCTTTCAGTTACGTTAAATAGGTCATTGATCACACTGGTGAACTGAGCATACCTAGGCGCAAAACTATAACCGCATAAATCCAATAAGGCATAATTAACATGATTAACACCATGGGTGTCGGTTGAGAGGACATCTGGCTTAAGATCACTAGTATTAGATTGTAGTAAGTCGTAAATATAATGGGACTCATGCTCATTAGATCCTATGATACGGGCATTTAACGCACTATGATTGGCAACTAACGTCATGGCCGTAATACCTTTGTTGGTGCCGAAGTATTTCGAGGAGTAGCGAGTTTTAAAAGTCTCAAGGTGAGTTTCAAATTTTTGCCCATCGGTACTGGCGTGCAGGACGTCTTCTTGGATGTGATAGTGGCGGAAAATAGGGAGTGCCGCTACTGCGTTATTGATGATATCACTAGCCTCTTGCAAGGTTTCAGGCCTAATATAATTAGCTTGTATAGTGCTTAGATGCTCATAACTGCGATCAGATATTTGTGCCATCCCATATACGCCGCGATGTGTCGCATTCGCAATTAGAATAGCCAATAAATCATCCTGATTGGCGCCTACTTGTTTTTGTATTGGCAGCACGTGTGCGAAGCATTGCATAAAGTTGGTTTCTTGTTCAACATAACGCAACACATCAGCAATACTGACGGGGATCATTTGTTTAAAGAAAGGGTTGTTGACAAGTGATTGGGAGCCTTTAACTGGCAGTCGCCATCGTGTGCCACTTCGGCTCTTCATGATCACATTGCGGTTATCACCATTATCAATGTGACGAGCAACATCTTCTAGGGATGTTGTTAAGCGTATTTGTTTTACTTGCAGTAGCTTCTGAATCGGCTGCTTTAGCTTTTCCAATGTTGATGATGCCAATAGATCAGGCTGTATTGACGATGCAATTAAGTCGTCTTCTAGCGCACGATATTTAGTGACGTTTGATAAGTAAATTCGACCATTAAGCCGAGAAGCCAGTTGACGGTAAAGCAACCATTCGTATCGCTGTGGATGAACAACATCCTTGTTAATTAACCATGGACGATGTTTTTGTTGGATAAGTGTACTATCCATTGTTTGCAATGTATTACCTGCTAATAGTTCTGTTTTTGTGGTTTTGAGCTGGGTCACTAATGCTTCTGAGCCTTTACCTGCTTGGCATTCAAGACATAGAAACACGGGCCTTAATAACTGCTCAATTAACCCGTTTTGATCATCATAATATTGCCATTGATATTCTTCTACCGTGCGTTTTTGCTTTTTTAAGTACAGGCATAGCGTTTCTATATCTTGGTTATTCATTACACTTAATGCTTGTTGCCTAACCGTTGCAAATGGTTGATTATCGTCGATACTGTCATCAACAAACAGATGCAGTAATTCTGCGGCTTTGGTGACATTGTCTGCAGCTGACCTCCATGAGTCAAACACTGCCTGTTGGGCAAACGCATGCGCAGCTTCTTGTTGTTTACGGATATGATGAATAAACCCATCAGCCAATCGCTCTAGGCTTTGCCGTATGCGTTGAGTCAGAAAACACAGCAACCATAGGTGTTGCTGTGGACGCTTAAAGCGTTTTAGTTTACTGCCATAATAATCCACCATTTCACCGAAGTGTTGTTGGTTTTTAGACGATAAGGCTAAGCCCTTAACAGCATTATCAATCTGTCTTGTATAAGGCTGTAACTGATGATACACCGTCAGTTCTTTTTTTAGCTCTGTCACCATAACGCTTTTTGCACCGGCTCGAAGCTGGCTTAAGGAGAGCCCATCTTTGTCATCGATAATAGTATTTAGAAATCCGTGTAGTTCAGATGAAACATGAATACGAAGCTTATTATTTAACGCCTTCTTGACCTGTTGGATAACACGACTGATAAGCTTTTGTAAGACAGTATATTTAGGGATGGCAATTCTATGCGTTGCTAGATATTCAGCGGCTGCATCGAATAGATAACGAGGCTCAAGCCAAGCTTTGCCGACCATAACAAGATGTTCGTACAGCGGCGCAAAGTGCAGACTTTCGTCCCATTTCTGATAGTTTAATAACCTCAGTATTCTTTGATATATACGGTCACGCTGCATCTTATTAATGCTGAAAGGCCTGATCCCTTTGCCTCCTTGAACTTGCGTTGAAATAAACTGCATATCGTCAAAGATGAGGTTAAAGCTAGGTGAAAGAATCACAGGCTTAGACTTAAAATACCCTAATAACGCAATGAAATAGCATCGGTGGTTCCTTAGGCGAATACTTTTCAACTCTGTTAACTCGATCTCGTTTGGCGTAAAATACAATCGTTGTTGTTCAAGTGATAATAGCGGCGGAGAATATAGATCAAGCTGCTCAGCTTTGGTAAGAATTGATAGTTCGTTTTTTATAGCCATAGGAATTAAATTAAGTTTAAGGGGTTGTTAACCTCATAATTTGCCATACTTTGGAGAAGTAACCCACCTTTGTATGCCTTTAAATATGGTGAGTATGGCGATTTATGTTACTTTAGAGGGGAAAATCCCTAGAACCCCA